>DHVH01000073.1 GCA_002412555.1 Marinilabiliaceae bacterium UBA5213
CCACTTTGGCAGCAGATGAACGCATACGTGCAGGGTTGAACTGCACCCTCATTAGCGTGAAGGGGTTAAATTCCAGTGAGCGGGTTTTCACCTCCTTCAGCCCTTCATAGTTCTGCTTAGCCATTGGCCAATTGACCACCTGCTCATCAAACAGATGATCCACTTTCTCCTCCAATGGACTAATCCTGGCCATGTCGTTTAACATACACAAAGAAAAATCAGATACGTTTTTACGAATTTAGGTTTTTTAAAATGCGCGCCCACAACTCCATGGTTCTCACCCTGTCTTTATATAAGTTGTGATTGTTCATTTTTACTATATCCAGTGAAGCATCCGAGTTATCATCCCACCGTCGACACAAATACAATGATTGATAAATGCGTCCAATCTGGTAATCACGTGAGATAGCCAGTCCAACAGCATAATCTTCCCCATAGCTCACATTAGGCACCCGGATTTCTCTCAAAACGGGTGTGTAAAAAGCCCGCGGGGCACCCAGACCGTTAATGCGCAAGGCATTGTTTCTTCCATTGTCAGGTGTCCATTCCTTGTGATCTATTAATCCGGGCGGAATCTCTTCGAGTTTAAAATTCACCATCTGATAGGAGGCAATAACCATGGCACAATTTTGGGCATAAAAAGCATCCACAATGTTTTGAACTACTGAATCACCAGAATACAAATCGTCACTGTCGAGTTGAATGGCAAATTTACCACAAGCCTCATGCATAATGGCAACATTCCAGCAGCCTCCAATCCCCAGGTCATTGCGTTCAGGTATCACATGGACCAAACGCTCATCTTCGGCAGCCAGTTCCTTCAGGATGTCAGTGGTGCCATCATCTGAATGATTATCTACTATGATTAAGTTAAATTTAAAGGATGTTTTCTGGCTGAAGACAGACCTCACAGCATCTTCAATGGTTTTGGCACGGTTTCGAACGGGCACTACCACAGAGGCCTCGACCTTAAATTCGACAGCGTCGAATTTAACAGCCTTAAAATCAGGCTCTAGATATCCTCCTATGGCCTTCAGGTGCTCAGTACAGGCCTGTTCCATCTCAATTTGCACTTCCCGGTTTTTGGGATCCACGTAATCAAATATCTTTTCCCCGGATTTACGGTTGTCGTTTTCCATTTCCGTATATAGAAATTCTGGCAACCTGAAAAGCTTTTTGTTTTGTGAGATCTTCAGGCGCAGGTCATAAAGCCCTGCAAATTTATAATCCTTATGCATTTTTTCAGCTGCACCTATAAGGGCATCAGATGGAAAAAGCAATAAAGACCCAAAATTAAAATCATCTCTCAAACTGCCATCTTGATAATCGATAACAGGGCTTTGGGTCATCTGACCTTGTTTTAACGCATAATAATCTGAATAGACCATTCCAGCACCTGAATATTCGGCGGCCTGAACCATGCGCTCAAGCGACAAATATCCCATTTTTAAGGGGAGTGACTTGGTGTACAGCAACACAAAGGAAGCACCTGTGGCCCTTTTTGCTATTTCGTTAACCATACGGGTCGAGTTGAAGGCAGGCACCTCAAATGATTCAACGCCTTTCGGCAATTGTACCTCTTTGCTTTGAGGTGTGGTCATCACAAAAATTTGGCTAACCATTTTAACCGATTGGAGTTCGTCAATGGTTTGCTTAAGGTCGGCCGGCTCGGCGAACGGCAAAAAACATGTAATCTTGTTATGCATATCCTTTGATTTATATCCTTAAAATTTAATTATCCTTATAACCAAAAAGCCCGATAAACTTGCAGGGCATTTGCAGAAGCTACGAAACATTCATTAATGCAAACGTCAATTTATGTTTTCAAAAGTAAAAACAATTTTTTAAAATAAAAATTTGTAATACATCTTTTATGCTATAAAAATATCATTTATTTTTGCATCTTTGTGTCACTAATAAGCAAATTAAGCAGGTATACTGGACTAACAAGCAAACAAATGGCAGGAAAGTCCGTATAAACAAAAAACCATCAAATTAAAAACATATAATACATCATTCATTTATGGTACTAATTGCAGATAGTGGATCGACCAAAACCACATGGTGTGTCCTTGATCGGGAGTCAGGCAAATATGAAATCCTGCAAACAGCAGGCATTAATCCTTTTTATCAGGATGAAGCAACCATTATTAACGCGCTTGAATCCGAGTACACAATTCCCGGCAGGGACTTCGAAGCTATTTACTTTTACAGCGCCGGGTGTGCCAACCCGGCCATCAGCCAAGTCGCTTTTAACGCACTCAATCATTTTTTTAAAACCAAAACCCTCGAAATCCAAAGCGATCTCATGGCTGCGGCGCACGCACTTTGTGGGGATTCCGAAGGGATAGCCTGCATTTTAGGAACCGGATCCAACTCTTGTCATTACAATGGCAGTACCATCGTGAGCAACGTATCGCCACTTGGTTTTATTTTAGGGGATGAGGGCAGCGGTGCGGTAATTGGAAAAAAATTATTGGCCGACATACTAAAAAAACAGCTTCCGGATCATATCATCAACCAATTCTTCAGTCAATATAAAACAGACAACGCCGAAATATTAGACAATATATATAAAAAGCCTTTTCCAAACAGGTATGCAGCCGGATTCACGAAATTTATTTCTGAACACAAAAGCGAGCCCTCCCTGCAACAACTGGTACTCAACGCTTTTGATGAATTTTTAATGCGCAACGTGCTTCAATACAAAATGGCTGATCAACTACCCGTGCATTTCACAGGCAGTATTGCCCATTATTTTAATGATCTTTTGGCCATTGCCCTGCAAAAGCACCATCTGTCACTTGGAAAAATCATTCAAGACCCCATGAGTGGATTAATCGAATTTCACGTCAAATAATCCACTCGCTCCAGTCACAAACCCCTTATAAAAGAAAAAAATGTCAGCCAA
>DHVH01000303.1 GCA_002412555.1 Marinilabiliaceae bacterium UBA5213
TAGAAGATAATAATTATATATTAGCCAGCTCTTTCTTGAATCTAAAGATTATAGAAGGCCTTCACGCTGAAGTAAAAGGTGCCGTAAAATTCAACGAAGAACAAAACAAAATCATGAATGCCACATGGGATGGGGCCGTTTTTTTACCGGATGCCGACGGAGTATATGAAGATCGTCCTTCCACTTCCAAGCAAAGTTTTCGTCAGAGGAATAATCGTTCAAAGCAATATACGCTTTATGGGACAGTCAATTATTTAAAAACATTCAATGATGTACATAACCTCAATCTGTTGGGCGGATATAGCCAGGAAAGTTACAGATATGAACAAATCGAAGGTTATCGAACAGGATACACAGTTACGGACATGTGGTACCTGAGTATGGGACCAACACCAGCTCAAACGAATAATAGTTCCGTAAATGAATGGGCATTGATGTCATTTTTCGGACGCCTCAATTATGACTATTTACAAAAGTATCTGTTTGAAGCGAATGTCCGGTATGATGGCACTTCCCGACTTCCCGACACAGGCAGATGGGGTGTTTTTCCATCTCTGTCTGCCGGATGGAGGGTCACCGAAGAACCATTCATGAAAGATATTTCATTCATCGATAATTTTAAAATCAGGGCATCCTGGGGTCAGCTGGGAAATCAAAATATTGGTAATTATCCGTATCAGGCCATCCTCACTAATTCAGGCTATAACTTTGGGGGGATAATGAGCAACGGTTACTATAGCAACAAAATGGTAAATGCCAACATTAAATGGGAAACAACCACTTCAACCAATATTGGCGTAGATTTTGGCTTTTTTAAAAATAAATTATCGGGATCGATAGATTGGTATCACAAATACACGACAGACATACTACGCAATTTGCAGGTGCCAAATTTTGTGGGTATCAGTGGTCCAACGGTGAATCAAGGTGAAATGAAAAACGTGGGATGGGATTTTATAGTGGGCTACGAGGACAAAATAGGAGATTTTAGATATAGCGTGAAAGCTAATTTGGATACGTACAAAAACACATTGGTTAAATATGGTGCTGAAGAGATTAGCGGAGTGAACATTCGTCGAGAAGGATTACCGTGGAACACCTACTACGTGCTTGTTCAAGACGGAGTATATCAAACGCAGGAAGAAATCGATGGAGAGAAATTTAACGGGAATCCGGTTGAGCGAAAATATGCCGGTTCAATTACNNGCCTGACGGAGTCCCCGATGGCGTGATCGACGCCAATTACGACCGAACGCCAATATCAGGTTCTTTCCCAAAATTTGGCTACGGGTTCAATATTAATTTATCCTATAAGATTTTCGACCTAAGCTGCTTTTTCCAGGGTATTCAGGGAAGAAAGCTTTATGTATCCTCCTGGGGTATTTCTCCATTCAATCAGGCATCTCCCCCTCCGGTATTCTGGAGAAATGCATGGGATGGAGAAGGCACATCCAATTATATTCCACACATTTATATGGATGGCTATGGGGCAATGCAGGCGGGAAATTCATCTTTTTTTCTCAGAGATGCTTCTTACCTGCGCATGAAAAGTCTTCAGTTTGGAATCAATTTACCTGAAAAAATAATAAACAAAGCATATGTAAAGAGTGCACGATTATTCTTCTCAGGTGATAATCTGCTTACGTTCACAAAATTCTTTGATGGACAGATTGATCCGGAGCGTACAGGACAAGGCTCAAGCGATGCATTGTATCCACAAGCAAAAATCTACACGGTGGGGTTAAGGGTCATGTTTTGATTAAGCCATATAAATGGCTTTATATCATAACAATTATTGTAAAATTGAAAATTAAAAACAGTAAAAAAAATTAAACCTATGAAATACTTCACGATTTTATTCAGCTTTTTGGGTATGATTATATTCAATAGTTGCGATGGGTTCCTGGATAAACAACCACTCGATGAACTCAGTCAAAGTACTTTTTTTAAAAGTAAACAGGATGTTGAACAAGGTCTTACTTCAACCTATTTGCGCTATCGATCCCAAGTGATTGGTGGAATGGGAGCGGGCAATGGCTCGTCCATGGATTTAGAAGCATTGAGTGACAATGCATATTCCTCTTCCGGATTTCAGAGTTTACAAAATATCGCACAAGGAGGAATGACGGCCTCAACCGGAGGAGCCGTAACTACAATGTGGAATGATGCCTGGCAGGGGGTGGCATATTGTAATTTTTTCCTGGATAACCTGGAAAGAGAAGAAGTGAAAAAATTACTTTCCGATGCCGATTATAAACAATTTAGAGGTGAGGCTCTTTTCAATCGCAGTTATTTCTATTTTTTGCTCATTCAACAATATGGAGACATTCCACTGGTTGTGAATGCTGTAACTACTGAAACACCCTATATGGACTTACCCCGGGATCCAGTGAGCAAGATAGTCACACAACTACTTTCTGATATAGATTTGGCTATTGAAGGCCTCCCGCTAAAAGCTTACACGACGGGACATGCAGTAAAAGGATCCGCTATTTTGTTAAAAACCCGCATTTTGATGTATGATAAAAAATATGCAGAAGCAGCTAGTACAGCCTATTCGCTGATAGGAGATACAAAAAATCCCCACAAACTTTCCGATGACTACGCCGGTATTTTCTTCGGAAACCAGATAAATAATCCGGAGATTATGTTTTCAGTATGGTATGCTTCACCCGACGATATGCATCAGTTTGATCAATATACCGGAAGCCGCATGTCTTGTTATCCATTATTTGATCTGGTAAAAGCATATGAAGAAAAGTCTCCCGGCGTGAAAGATCCCCGTTTGAATATGACTATTTTCATGGTAGGCGACCCGTGGGAAATGTATAACGGAACATCAGTCAAAACATTTCAATACACGACCTGGAATACAGAGACAGGAAAGCTAGATAAAATTCTTGATCCTACAATCTACACTTACTCTACAAAACAGTTTCCGCCCCGTGATGGATCTCCAAGAACATCTGAAGGCAATATACCGGTAAGTTCCCTTGCCTGGAAAAAAGGTGTCAATAAATCATTGGTACAGGCAAGAGATAAAATTAGTGCACAACATCGGGTATTGATGCGATACGCAGACTTACTTTTATTATACGCCGAAGCAATGGTTGAATCGGGACAAGGTAATGATCCAAAAGCGTTAAAAGCCCTGAATGATGTCCGGGGACGCAAAGGGGTGGAGATGCCTCCAAAGACAACACTCACTCGTGAAATAGTACGCAACGAACGGCGGGTGGAATTGGCCTATGAAGGAATCAGATACTATGATATAAAAAGATGGGACATTGCAAAAGATGTAATTCCACTGAAAATCCCAAATCCAATGTTATCAAAACCGATCGTATGTAAATGGGATGGTAACTTATGGCCAATTCCACAGAATGTGATGAATATCATGCTTCCCGCAGGGTGGGAAAATAATTCACCTTATTAAGATTCAGTATGAGAGTTTCGGTATTTTTAATTTCTCTTTTCGCTGTAATTCCAGTAGGAGTTTTCGGACAGGGAGTCTTGAAACCGCAAATCGACTTCAGGCAATATGCTTCTTCCGCCGATTTAAGTTACGAGACTCCGGTTTCGACAAGTGAGGAAGGACTTCCCATTGGCAATGGGGTGATGGGTACTTTGCAATGGACCACCCCCACCTCAATCCGGTATCAACTGAACAGAACAGATGTATTTGGAAATAATGCAGAAAGTAATAATTTCTATGAACGACACAGGGATTATTGCGGCGGTGTAGGCTTCATAGACATCGATTTTCCAAACTATAACGACCTGTTTTCCGGCGATGAATTTATGCAGCACCTGTCATGTTATACTGCTACTGTGGCAACCAAAGGAAAGCATGTAAATACCGAGACCTTCGTGTGGAGCGATGAGGATGTGATGGTGATGCATGTGGCATATGATAAATCTTCTCCCGTTGTCGTCCATTTAAGGTCTTTACGACCCTTAATCACGAAAACGGGCGCTGAGCTCACGCCTTGACAGGACGTTCGGCGC
>DHVH01000113.1 GCA_002412555.1 Marinilabiliaceae bacterium UBA5213
CATCCATCATCTGTTTTCGGGTTTCAGCCATCTTCCTGATCTCTTCTTTAGCGTGTTCAGCGTCTTTTAAAGAGAATTCAATGTACTCTTCTCTCACTTTAAGGGAACGCAGGATTGGCTTCCATGCATATTTTCTTAAAATCAAAAGCAGAGTAATAAAGGAAAGACTGGTCCAAAAAACCAACCCGGGATCCGGTGTCAGAATCCCCATAGTTCAAATATTAAAAATTATCCGTTTAACCAGGCAACTACAATTGCAAACAGGGTTGCACCTTCGATAAGCGCAGCTACAACAATCATCGCCGTCTGTATTTTTGAACTAATCTCAGGTTGTCGTGCCATGGCTTCCATGGCAGCCTTTCCAATACTGCCAATTCCGTATGCTGCACCAAATACAATAATTCCCAGACCAATTACCGTCAAATTAATACCTTCCATGTTGTTTGTTTTAAAGATTAATGATGTTCGTTAACTGCCAATCCTATAAAGAGGGCCGATAATAAAGTAAATATATAAGCTTGCAAAAGCGCTACTAAAAATTCAAGAGAATATATTATTAGTGATAAGAAAATCGACAATGGTGCCACAGAGATAGAATGCAAAACAAAAATGATGGATGCTAAACTCAACACAATGATATGCCCCGCCGTAATGTTCGCAAACAAACGCAGCATCAAAGCAAAGGGTTTTGTGAACAATCCAATTATTTCAATGGGAATTAATATTAATTTAACATAAATCGGAATTCCCGGAGGCCAAAATATTTCCTTATAATAATGTCTGGATCCAAAAAGGTTAGTGGCAAAAAAGGTAAAAACAGCCAGCGTAAATGTAAAGGAAATATTTCCGGACATATTCGCCCCTCCCGGAAAAAAAGGAATTAGACCTAGAAGGTTATTGAACCAAATAAAGAAGAATATGGTCAATAAAAATGGCATAAAGCGATCCGCTTTATGCCCGTCAATCTGGGTTCTCACGATATCATCCCGCACATACAAAACAATTGGTTCTACCAACAACTGCAGACCTTTGGGAACAGAAAGTCCCCCGCGCCTTGAATAAACCCTGGCCACTGAAATAAAAACCATAGCCATCAACAAGGAAGCCAAAAGCATACTGGCAACATTCTTGGTGATGGAAAAGTTGAGCGGCTTTGCGTTGAGCACATTGTGCGCATCATCGTAGTGAATGGTGCCCTCTGCATCGGTCAAATAGACTTTCTCGTGATAAAGTTTGAGATAATCACCTCCGGCAGCAACCAAAGTTTTTCCTCCTTCAAACCTGGAGGACAAAAAAACCTGGAGCTGTCCCCTGTGCCAAATAATGACAGGCAAAGGCAATGACACATGCACCTTTTCTCCCCTTCCGTTGGTAAAAGAGACCATATGAAAAACGTAAGCATCACCAATGTGATGCATAATCATGCCGGTCACATCAAATTTGGGGGCATCTTTCGCTGCTGCCTCAGATTCCGCATAAGCCACGACAGGTATCAGAAACAACCAAAGAAAGATTAGTTTTTTTACAGCATTCATTCTTTCAGGGACCAATTGTCTGGATTAAAAATCTTCGTTCTCTTTTTCTATCAGTCGTTTTCGCTCTTTAGGCGGAAACATCCATTTAACTTTCCAATAAATATCTATGCCTAAAAAGATAAAATAAGATATTGTACCGGCTTTTGCCACTATACGATGATTTGTCTTATCAGGTTCAAGAAAAATGAATAAAATAATCAACAGAAGGACCTGACTAACGAGAATAATACCCGCCAAAGCCAGGCCTGGCATGTCAAAGCCGATGTCCAATAAAAATTTTATGAGCAACGTTCCTGCCATCATCAGCAAAGTGGTGACAAGTGAAAAGACCAGCCACTTTTTGAAAATACCTAATTCAAAAGAAGAGAATAAATATAACCCGGCGACCAGAAATACAATTCCCAATAGCAATTCTTTAATTAATAGCTTCACCATAAATCTGCGAAATAGAAAAGTTAAGTTACAAATAAAAAGAAATAATCAAAATATCAGGGGTTTTTAGAATTAAAAAACCCGGGTGATTACCCGGGTTTAATATCGTATTTTGTTCAATAAGCTCAAATATTCATTATTTTTTCTCCTCCCGGTTGATTACCGGGCCCGTTGTAGCAGTGTTACCCATAGCACATGTGCCGGTAAATAAAGCACCTGGTTCAATGGAAAGTTTGCCTGATCTAATATCACCACTAACCTTCGAGCTGGACTTTAAAGATAAGAGTTCAGTGATGGCCATTTTACCTTGAACGGTACCTGAAATTTCTGCATTGCTACAGATAACCTCCCCTTTCACAAAGCCGTTGTTACCAACCACTACTTTACCCTTTGAATTGATATTTCCTTCAATGTTTCCATCTATCCGAATATCCCCATTGGTTTCAATATTACCTACAATTTTTGTCCCGGGGCCAATCATATTTGGAAGCTTGCTTTCCATTTCTACATTTTTCATTTTATTACGCATTAAGATGACAATTATAAATATTCAAGCCTGATTAATTCATGAGGCATAAGAAACGGTTTAGATTTGAGGAATCTATTGCAACAAATGTAATAAAAATAGAAGAGTATGAAAACAATCAAGGGCTAATAGTTAATCCATCAGGCTTCTTCTTTCGAGTCCACCTGAGTCATTATCTTGAGTTTCTCTAATTGCTTATCCTTATTGATCTGACGCATCTTTCGCGCCGTTTCGGTATAATACTTGTGTTTGGAAATAAAATCGAATTGTTTCTTGTTCCACTCATGTGAAGACATTTTTCCGTTATACTCCTGCAGTTCCTGATACAGATGGTCCGAAACATTTATAAAATCGGCTCGCCCCAAATAGTCCAAATCAGCATCTTTCAAAATATACTGGAGTTTATTTACCGGCTTGGCCTTAGGGTGGGTTACTTCTATTAGCTCCACTACCTGGCTGATTTGTTCTTCAGAGTAGTCAAATCGTCGCAGCACCTCCTGGGCCAGGTCAATGCTGTTTTGTTCATGCTTGTCATAGGAGAGTATAAAGCCGGTATCGTGCATCAAGGCTGCCGTTTTAAGCAAAAGCAATTCTTCCTCTGACACCCCTTCGCCCCGGGCAATAATTTCGGCCTGGGTAACCACATCAATGGTATGTTTAACATTGTGATAATAAATATCCTTTGGAAGCTCTTTTTCGAGGCGCTCCATAATGGCCTCTTCCAAATCACTAAACCGGATGTGCTGTAAACGGACGTGGAAAAGTTCATTCGGCACCTTGCCCTCGCCATTCACTGACAAATCGGGAATAATTCCTTTCACAAAATACATATCAATTTCCCCCTTATACTTTATCGGCATTTTTCCACGGTACTCACAAACAAAAAAACTTTTTACCAACAGATAGGTTGTACCGGTAATATTAATTTCACCAGGCACACCTGAAGATTCCATTCTGCTGGCAATGTTAACCGTATCGCCCCATATATCCAGCGAGGTTTTATTGCGGCCAACCCTGCCAGCAATAACAGGGCCTGTATGAATGCCAACACGCAGTTCCCAAAAATCCTGATGCTGTTCAATTTTTCCTGCACGCAGTGCAAACATATAGTCATGAATTTCCATGGCTACCAACACCATCTTCACCGAATGGATTCTGCTTTTATCAGGAATACCACCCGCTGCCATATAAGCATCACCAATGGTTTTTATTTTTTCAATCCCATGTTTTTCCACAATAGAATCAAACCTGAAAAAGAAATGATCGAGTTCATCGATTAAAGAATCGGGATTCAAATGTTCAACAATCTTTGTGAACCCCTGTATATCAGCAAAAAGAACGGTTACGCTTTTATACTTGATCGATTTTACTCTTTCCCGGCTTCCAGATTTTCCTACTGTCTCCGAATCCAGTCCCGAACGAATGCGCAAAGCCTTTTCTTTTACCTTAAGTGCTCTTTCAACCCTTAAATTGGCTAGCTCTTCCACCTTCTGGTAAAACAGTTTTCTCATATAAAACAACAATATCAGAACAATTAAGACAATTAACACACCATAAAATAATCGGCCAGGATCAAGATTCCCAAAACCGACCCATCCTAGAAGGTTGATAAAGTATAGATTACCCATTAAAAATGACTAATATAATTGATGTAAAGTTTGCATCAAAGCAACAACATTTAAAAAAATTGAAATAAAGGTGACCTGATATTAACCAAAGATAAAACTATTCCAAACAAATAAGTTCTTTTTTTGACAATACCCTTTACCTCTTTTACCAACGTACAATTAATAAAAGGCCAGTCTATTCCAATATCTATGAATGCATACGTACATCCTGGTCAAAAAACGAAACCCGGCGTTTCAGAAAAGTATAAATTAATGGATTTTAATTTTTTTTCCATAAAAGTGTGTTACTTTTGCCAAAAGTATTATATTTAGTTCCCAAAATAACCTCTGAATTTGTTACAATTATGGAAACCCTAAATCATAGTATTATTGTACCTTACGACTTTACTGAGGTAACTATGAATGCTGTTGCTCACGCGGTAAATCTATCTAAGAACCTAAATGCAGGAATTACCCTTCTGCATATTGTAAAAAAAGAGTCTGAGCAAAAAGAGATGGAGCAACAGCTAAAGGCTGAAATCCAGAAGATTCATGAGATATACAATGTTAAGCCGGTCGGCTTAATTAGAGAAGGATCTATTTTCAAGACCATCAATCAGGTGGCTCATGAAATTGAAGCGACTCTTATTGTGATGGGAACTCATGGCATGAAGGGTTTACAAAAAATCACCGGAAGCTGGGCTTTAAAGGTAATTGTTGGTTCAAAAATCCCCTTTTTAGTGGTGCAAGAGCCACCAAGATCAAATGAGGAACAACTTAAATTGGTGTTCCCGGTTGATTTTAAATCCGAGAACAAGGAAAAACTGAAATGGGTTCAGTTTATGGCTAAATATTTTCCTTCAAAAACCCTACTATTCTCAGCAACCTCCAAAGAGGGTGTGGTTGAGCCCCGTACAAAAGCAAATTTAGTTTTTTGCAAGTCCTTTTTAGAAGAGCGGAAAATTGATTTTGAGTTGGTTCTTTCAAAAAATGAAGCATCATTTAGTCAGGAAACCATCGACTTTGCAAAGAACAGGGAAGCTGACATCATCATAATAATGACCACCAGAGACATTGCCTTCCATGATTATGTGCTGGGAGCACAGGAACAATACATGATAGCCAATGATGCCAAGATTCCAGTAATGGTTATCAACCCACGAAACGATTTAATGAAATATGGTTATGGCAATTTTGGATAATGCCATTCACCACCATCTAAAACCCTCCTGAGCAACTCTGGAGGGTTTTTTGTTATAAGCCTTTTGTAATAAAGACATTTATTGAACACAACATTCTTTAAACTTTTTCTTATTTTCGCAATTACTGATTACCAGTTAGGCGGTGCACTCTTAAACAAACCTTTTTTCAATGAAGCTTATATTTGCCACACATAATCAGCATAAACTTGAAGAGATACAACAATTAATAACTCCTTCCGTTGAACTAATGAGTCTCAACGATCTGGGGTTTTTAGAAGAAATTGAAGAAACGGGGAAAGACCTTAATGAAAATGCCCTGATTAAAGTTCAATCCGTTTTCCAAAAATTTCAGATAAATACCTTTGCCGATGACACAGGACTGGAAATTGACAGTCTGAATGGTGACCCGGGTGTTTACTCTGCCAGATATGCAGGAGATGAAAAAAATAGTTTGGCCAATATGCAAAAAGTGCTCACACTCATGAAAGGCCAATTGAATAGAAAAGCCAGGTTCAGAACTGTGATAGCACTCATTTTTAACCAGCAGGAATTTCTTTTTGAAGGGGTTGTCAATGGAGAAATACTGGAGGATCCGATTGGCGCTAATGGCTTTGGTTATGATCCGATTTTTAAACCAGAGGGTTTTAATTTATCTTTTGCCCAAATGGATGCAGCCACAAAAAACAGCATTAGCCACCGTGGCCGGGCAGTTGAAAAGCTTATACAGTTTATCTCCTGCCATTAAGCCTACGAAACAGCAACACCATCTGTAATTCACCGGCAACTGGCAAGCCAAAAAAAGAAAGAATAAAATTAAATGATCCATCAATAATTGATACAATGAAGCATCTCTTAATCATACTGCTCGCGATTCTATTTCCCAATTTGGCACATTCTCAGAGCAATGAAGGGATGCGCATAGGTGAATGGCAAACACATTTTGCCTTTAATCAGGCTTTTGAAGTTGTTGAAACAGCGGATCGCATCATAGGAGCCACTCGATTGGGACTCATAATAATTGAAAAATCGGATTACTCCATTCATACTTTAACAAAGGCCAACGGTCTTTCAGACTATTTCATTACAGCTCTGAACTATAATCCCGATGATAATAGCTTGCTCATTGGCTACGAGAACGGCAATATCGACCTTTTAAAAAACAACAGCATTGTCAACGTCAATGATCTAAAATTAAAACAACTGGATGGCAAAAAGGGCATTAATCATTTCTTAGTGGATACGGAAGTGGCTTATGTGGCAACGGACTTTGGAATTCTCGTTTTAAATCTGGATAAAAGAGAGATATCTTCTACCTATTATATTGGCGACAATGCCTCCAACTTAAGCATAAATCAGTTGGCCTTTGATGACCTCTATTTGTATGCCGCAACGCAAAGCGGTGTAAGAAGAGTTCTGAAAGATGCCCCCAACATGCATATTTTCGAGGCATGGAGTATAATTTCTACCGACCAGGCGAACTACTCAAACATTTTGAAGTTCTCAGATGGAATGGTCTTTTCAAAAGGAGTGAAAGGTGCCTCAAATACCCTGGTGTATTTTTACAATGACAATTTTCAGAACATCGTTTCGGTCAACAACTTTCAGAAAATGGGCACCAATAATGACCAATTATTTACCGTGTCCGATACAACCCTTCTGTTCTACAATACCTCCTTTACTCAGACGGCTCGCCTTGGAAACCCTGTTATCGGTGAAGGGAAACAGACAGCTGCCTACCGAAGTGCTATTATAACAGAAAACAATGAAATTTGGGCAGCTGATAACAACCATGGACTCCTGAATAAACAGGCGGGAAATGCATGGGATAAGTATCTGCCCCAAGGTCCGGTCAGCAATAGAGCTCACCAGCTTAAATTTTCCGGTGACAATTTATGGCTGGTTCCCGGAGGCCTTGCAGCCGCCTGGAACAACGCCCACATACCGGCCTCCATATCCGTTCTGTCGAAGACTGGATGGCAAAACTTAACCAGGCCAAACAATGCGTTATTGCAAGGAGCCACAGACCTTTTGAGCATTTCACCTCATCCTGAAAACCCCGATCAAATTTTTATTTCCTCATGGGGAAGTGGATTGTTTGAAGTAAATGTAAAAGAGAACAAAGCGACTGTTGACAAACACTTCTTTACCCCTGAAAATGGCTTGGTTAATATTTTTGCCAACAATTCAAGGTACGTTAGAGTAGCCACTACAGCTTTTGACAAAAACAACATATTATGGATGACCAACTCATCTGTTGACAATGCCATTGTTGCATACAATCCGCTGGAAGACAAATGGCAGCGGTATTCCTATGGTGCCATTAGTGGCAATATGGGTATGGCTCCAATGTTGGCTGCCTCAACTGGCGATATGTGGCTTTCTATTTTCAGAGGCGAGTCCAAGGGGCTTTTTGTCTGGAATGACCGAGGCACCCCCTTCACCCAGAGCGATGATGTTTACAGAAGTGTTGTCAGTAAAGCAGCAGACTCGGATAACCGCAATCAGGGGCAGCTTTTGTTATGGGACGATGAGGGCATAGAAATAACCAACAGTATTTATGCCTTGGCCGAAGATCAAAATGGACATATTTGGTTGGGAACAGATAAAGGCGTAGTTATTCAATACCAGCCCTACAGCATCTTTACCAGAGAAAAGCCCGTCTTTTCACGCATAAAAATTGCCCGACAGGATGGCACCACTTTGGCAGACTATCTGCTTGACGGACAAATAGTATCAAGCATATTGGTGGATCCGGGAAATCGTAAATGGCTTGGCACTATGGGTGCCGGCCTTTATTTGGTGTCACCGGATGGTTCCAGACAAATAAGTACATTTAATACGGATAACAGTCCTCTCCCTTCCAATTCAATCAATTCAATAACCATGAATGAAAAAACGGGGGAAATCTTTATTGCCACCGTAGAAGGTGTTGTTTCCTATAAAGGAAGTGCCACTAAAGGGAATGTTAATTATTCAGAGATATATGCCTTCCCCAATCCGGTGAGACCTGATTTTAGAGGGAATATTACCATCACCGGTTTAGTGGCCAAAACAACCGTCAAAATTACCGATGTTTCTGGAAAACTGGTTTATGAAACAAGTTCTGTTGGTGGACAAGCCTTTTGGGATGGCCGAAACCTTTGGGGGGAAGCCGTTAAATCAGGTGTTTATCTGATATTTGTAGCAACAGAAGACGGCAGTGAGTCAGCAGTTACCAAAATAGCAATCATCAGATAACAGAACCATTTGCAACAAAATAAAACCGATGAGTATGCCCAGAAAATACATTACCATAATTGGCATAGTAATACTCTGCGCTGTCATTGTAGCCTCCTTTTTGTACTTGCATAAAAATCAACAGTTCGAAGAAGCCAATCCGGCTAAAGCTATACCTTCGCATGCGGCCATGGTTCTGCAGGTGCATAAACCAGAACAACTCAAAAAATTACTTTTTAGCAGCCCCGATTACAAAAGTGATTTGTCGCAATTTGAAATATACCGGTCCTTAACCGACCTCATCCATTTTGCAGACTCAGCGACACTCCTCAAATCTTCCATTGCCCAAAAGCTGCTGAGGCGACCTTACCAATTGGCCTTTCTAACCGATTCTGCAGGCAGCAGACTGTGGCTGATGAGTGCTTCCTTAAAAAGCCGCTCAGAAATCAATGAGGTTCATAAAGCCATTGAAGGTAGCAACACCAACCTTCAGGCGATAAAAAGCAAAAGCGGAACCATTTACCAATTTAAAAAGCTACAGGACTGGCCTTTTGACGGCTTTATAGCCTTGAACAATGAAAACATAATAGTCAGTCCCTCCCGCTCGCTCATTGAGCAGTCAATCAACGAAGCCCGCAGAAAGCAGTCACTGGCCTACCTCCCCTCTTATGTGAATTTACAAAACAACGGCATTTCTACCAATTCAGCCTCACTGCTTATCCATTATAAAAATTTGGCAAGCTTTAGCAAGGACCTATTTAATTTACCCGTTACCGGGCATATTGCCGGATGGACAGAACTGGATGTGGATATTCGAAAGGACGCGCTCTACTTAAATGGATTTACAAGCGGCCACAACGATTCTCTATTTGTCAATATTTTCAGGGGAATAGAGCCGCAAAAATCACAAATAATCAATATTTTACCCGCTTCCTCTA
>DHVH01000076.1 GCA_002412555.1 Marinilabiliaceae bacterium UBA5213
AGTTAAGCTTCAGGATAACTTGAAGGGGCAGGCTTTCTTTCGTACAATACTTCATTTGCACAGGTGGCTGTTGCTCGACCGAAGTATTGGAAAGCCCATTGTAGGCTGGGCGAGTATTATTTGTTCCTTCTTAATAGTTAGTGGTTTAATGGTTTGGGTGCCACGCAAGGCAAAATACTGGTACAAGGGTCTCCAGGTAAAATTTTCCGGTAAGTGGAAGCGAAATAATTACATGATTCATCGCAGTCTTGGTTTCTATGCTGCATTTTTCATCCTGATAATGTCGCTTACCGGTCCTCATTGGTCATTCCAATGGTACCGACAGGGTATTTATGATGTTTTGGGCCTTGAAGCACCACGCCGCGGTGCTCCACAACCACAGCCACAGGAGCAAGGCAACAGCCAACAAGGTGGTCAGCCCGTTGATGAAACTGTGGAGCAGGTCATTGAGGTGGAGGAGCGTTTTTCATACAACCATGTTATATCCATGACAGATTCTGAATTTCCCTACAGAGGAACCTACCGCATAATCCCACCTCACCAACCAGGGACCGAGGTAACTGTGATGAAAGGGCGCACAGGTTTTTTTGCTTGCTCGGGTAGCGACCAGATTTCTTTTGACCTAATTAGTGGTGAGGTAACAAATGTTGACAAGTTTTCAGATAAATCCCTCAATGAACAGATAGCACATTCTATAAAAGCCCTTCATACCGGGGAAATATTCGGGATGTTTACGAAAATACTTTACTTCTTGTCGGCTCTGATTGCCACATCCTTACCTTTCACCGGAGTAGTGATGTGGCTAAACCGGATCAGGTAAGGATTCCATTACTTTGCTCTTGTCGACAATTCTGAAGACGGACTGGTAGATTGTCTCAAATGCTGTATCAATTCAACGTTTCAATGCACATGATTTTTACCGGAACGGATGGGCCTGAATAGGCCATACAAACAGGTTCGTACAAATACTTATGCTCCTCCTTAATCCTTACGCCAACCCTATATTGCTGGCCTTCTTGCGGAATAAATCCGGCAATAGCCTCGTCGATATCAACAGGTTGAAGATATTTGGAAAAATAGAAATTTTCATGACCTGAATGTATGCTGTCTGAAAGTGCCAACCAGAGATTATCGAACAAGCCCGCACCACAAATCACTTGTCTGGCTGTTACTACAAAACTGCAGGTGTCAGTCTGTTCAAAGTTGAAGTCATAATCAGGCGCTTCGTAGGTGGTGGAATCATTTGGACTGTATCCGCTGTAGGCGGAGATGGAGAGATTGGTGATGGCAATGGAATCCAGAAGATGATCCAGAGAAAACTCAAGTATTTCCGTTATATAGGCTTCACAATTATCGTCATTGGCATTGTGCGTTATGATCAGGTTCATGCCGGGAGGATTGCTGCTTCGAATGATTTCATCCCAGGTAATGGTGAAAACATGCGGTTTGCAACCACCGCTGTAGGAAACAGATATTCTGATGATACCGTCTTCAAATTCAACATAGTTAAGCTCAAAAGGATCGCTGTTTTCTGCAGACGGATTGCTGGAGATATGTGCATAGTCATTTGAACTTTTGTTCAGATGGACATTGGATTCGATTTCATTAACCGTTGAATCATTTTCGTTGCACGACAAAAATGGTATAGCCAAAAAGGCTAATGCGAGATAAATTGGTTGTTTCATAGCTTTATGATTTAATGGTTTTTGGTAACAGGGATATGATGCATCTTCTGGTATTAGGTTGCGTGCTTGGATTGCTGTAGCTTAATATTTGGTTGAGGGGTCTTTTTTTAGGGGGTGATATGAGAAAAAACATTTTTTGTCTGTTAGATTAGAATTTTAAACAATCAGGTGTTTGTTGAGTAGGTGCTGCATATTTAAGAGGTATCCTATAAAATTATAGGGTGGTTGGTTAAAAAAGGAGTAAAATAATTGATAATTGATATAAAGAATAGGGGTGATAAATAAAAATGTAACAAAAATGTAGTTTTTAATAATTATCATACTTATTTTTGCGGCACCTATTAATTAATAATCTAAACCGATAAAGAATGAAAAAATCAGTTACTGCGGTTTTAATGCTGATGTTGGTGCCTACCTTGAGTTTTGCCTCAGAAGGAAACGGTATTGATACGGGTGTTACGGCCTGGATGATTACATCTACTGCTCTGGTATTGCTTATGATACCGGGACTAGCTATGTTTTATGGTGGGCTGGTCCGCTCAAAAAACGTGTTGGGAACCATGATGCACAGTTTTGCAGCCATGGGTGTTATGAGTGTTTTGTGGGTAGCGGTTGGCTACAGCATGACTTTTGGAGATAATGTTCTGGGAGGATGGATTGGCTGGAACTGGGATTATTTCTTTTTGAAGGGAATTGATACGACCATTATGGCTGAAGGGGTTCCGGAATATGTCTTTAGTATGTTTCAGGGAAAGTTTGCCATTATAACCCCCGCTTTGATTGCCGGAGCTTTTGCCGAACGGGTTTCCTTTAAGGGCTACCTGGTTTTTATTACTCTTTGGGGATTGTTGGTGTATAATCCGCTTTGCCACTGGGTATGGGCATCTGATGGCTTTTTATTTAACATGGGTGCCGACGGGGCCATTGATTTTGCAGGGGGTACTGTGGTACATATTTCGGCTGGTATCAGCGGTCTGGTTGCTGCGCTGTATATTGGTGGCCGACGTGGCTATACAAAAGGGCAAATGCGTCCAAGCAATTTGGTAATGACGCTGATAGGAGCGGGTTTGCTTTGGGTAGGCT
>DHVH01000100.1 GCA_002412555.1 Marinilabiliaceae bacterium UBA5213
GTTAGTACTGGCAATAAAGCCAACAGGGTTGTTGCTGTTGTCATCAGGCAAGGCCTCACCCTTTTCATGCCCGCCTCCAAAACCGCTTTTCGCACCTCTTTGACATTCTCCGGCGTATGCTTCTCAAAACTCTGCTTGAGGTAGGTGCCAATAACCACACCATCATCAGTAGCAATCCCAAACAGGGCAATGAAGCCCACCCAAACAGCGACACTCAGATTATAGGTTTTCATTTGAAACAATTCCCGCATGTTGGTACCAAAGACTGAAAAGTCGAAAAACCAACCCTGACCATAGAACCAAAGCATCATAAACCCGCCAGCAAAAGCCATGGCAATAGCAGAAAAAATCATCATACTGGTAGCCACAGAGCGAAATTGGAAGTACAGGATAAGAAAAATAACCATCAAAGAAAGTGGAACCACAATGGCCAGACGTTTTTCTGCCCTGATTTGGTTTTCATAACTCCCGGAAAAAACGTAGCGTACCCCGGCTGGAACTGTCAGCTCTCCCGCATCTATTTTTTCTTTAAGGTAGCGCTGGGCATCCTCCACCACAGTCACTTCAGCAAATCCGGCTTTTTTGTCCAACAGCACATAACCTACCAGAAAACTATTTTCTCCACGAATCATTTCAGGGCCCGGGCGGTAATTAATATTGGCCAGCTGCCCCAATGGAATATACGACCCAGTGGGGGTTGGAACCTGCATGGCTTCAATGGAAGAAGGATCATCCCTCCATTCTCTGGCGTACCGCACCCTGATAGGAAAACGCTCCCGTCCTTCCACAGTCGTGCTGATTTGCATGCCGCCAATCGCTGTTTCAACATAATCCTGAACATCCCTGATACTCAGACCATATCTGGCAATTTCTGTGCGGTCAATATCAATTTCCAGATAGGGCTTTCCAACAATACGGTCGGCAAAGACAGCTTCTGATTTAACAGAAGGGACTTCTTTCAGAAATCTTTCGAGTTGGAGCCCAAACCCTTCGATTGTTGCGAGATCTGGCCCATAAACCTTTATACCCATGGGTGCCCGCATGCCGGTTTGCAACATTACCAATCTGGTTTCAATCGGCTGCAACTTAGGCGATGAAGTTACTCCCGGAATATTGATCACCTCCACAATCTCGTTCCAGATATCATCAGGCGTTTTAATATGCTTGCGCCATTGCCGGAAGTACCCTCCTTTAGCGTCGGGTATGAGAAGTCCGACATCTATTTGTTCGGGAGACATGGTCTCAGGGTTAAAAAACTCACCGTTCTTCAGTTCAAAGTGCCCGTCCTTATTGACTTTATAACGCATTTTAGTCCCCGAGATATTGGAAACATATTCACTCTTATAACTGATGGTATTTTCAAACATGGAGATGGGCGCCGGATCAATCGCAGTTTCTGCACGGCCAGCCTTACCCACCACCATTTCAACTTCAGGAATAGCGGTCACCAACATATCCAGCTTTTGCAAAACCTCCCGGTTCTCATCCACTCCTGCATGAGGCATGGATGTGGGCATCAAAAGAAATGTTCCCTCGTCGAGTGAAGGCATAAATTCCTTGCCCATTCCGGGGAAAGTGTTCGTCATTGCTGACCAACCTGAACTTTCTCTCATATTCCAGCCCATTTTTTCTGTGGCCTTGGGAACAATGCCAAATACTTTGTCGAAGCCCATCCACATTGTTACACCAATCAAAAGAAGGATGGCGGGTAGTGACAAAAACAAGGCTTTATTGTCCAGACACCACAACAATATTCGTGGATACATACGAATAAACAAGGCAAAGCCCCCTAGCACAACAGCAATAATGGATGCAATAAAGAGGAAATTGACCAACAAGCTATTGGCAACTCCCAAAGGAACCCATTCGACCGTCAGGAGCAGGGCAACCATGACCACTGTAAAACCTACGAGTAACAAATTCCGGTATTTTCCGAAATTTTCCGGAAAATGGTGTAACAACACATTGATTACTCCAAACCCAAAGAGCACCCATCCGGCCCAATGCCATACGGCAAAAGCGACAATTGGACCAATAATAATCAACAGGTAGTTGAAATATTGTGCAAACCGGCCCTTCCCCTTTTTCATGGAGAATATCCAATGGGCAAAAGCCGGCATAATTATGAGTGTAAAAATAAGTGCTGAGACCAGTGCAAAGGTCTTTGTATAAGCCAATGGCCCAAAAAGCTTCCCCTCGGCAGCCTGAAGTGTAAATACCGGCAAAAAGCTTACAATGGTGGTGCTGACGGCTGTCAGAATTGCAGAAGCCACCTCAGTTGTGGCATCATATACCGTTTTCAGTTTGGATTGGCTTACTGGTGCTTCATCCATGTGGCGGAGAATATTTTCATTGAGGATGATCCCCAGATCCACCATGGTACCAATGGCAATGGCGATACCTGACAAGGCCACAATATTGGCATCTACCCCGACGTATTTCATAAAAATGAAGCACATCAACACAGCTAGTGGTAACAAAGCAGAAATAAGTATGGAAGCCCGCAGGTTATACAACATCACAATAATAACAATGATTGTAATGAGAATCTGCAAGCTGATGGCATCATACAGAGTGCCCAGGGTTTCATAGATCAGTCCTGACCGGTCGTAAAAAGGAACTATTGTTACCTTAGATACCGTGCCATCCTCCAGAGTTTTGGAAGGAAGACCCACGGCAACCTTCTCAATTTCTTCCTTTAAACTATTTATAATTTTTAGTGGATTGTCGCCATAACGGGCAATCACCACACCTCCTACCGCCTCGGCACCGGACTTGTCCAATATCCCGCTCATGTTCCGTGGTTGTGGCCCAATGTTGACCTTGGCCACATCCTGAATGCGCAAAGGCACATTATCCACCACTTTAACAACAGCCAGATCAATATCGTTGATGTCTTTGATATATCCCAAACCCCTGACAAAGTAGTCGACCCGGTTCACTTCAATGGTATTGGCACCGACATCAATGTTACTGTTCTTTACAGCCTGCATTACATCCATCAGTGAAACGCCGTGGGCTTTGAGCGCAGCAGGATCCACATCTACCTGGTACTCTTTAATATAACCACCTACAGAGGCTACCTCTGCCACACCTTCCACGCTGGTGAGGGCGTAACGGACGTAATAGTCCTGTATGGTACGCAGTTCATGCAAATCCCATCCTCCGGCAGGGTTGCCGTCTTTATCACGCCCTTCGAGGGTGTACCAGTAAACCTGTCCTAAGGCGGTGGCATCAGGACCAAGCTTAGGCTGCACCCCTTCAGGTAAAAGTCCCGTAGGCAATGAGTTTAGCTTTTCCAAAACTCTGGACCTGCTCCAGTAAAACTCAATATCCTCGTTAAATATGATGTAGATACTGGAGAAGCCAAAAGCAGAGCTGCTGCGTACACTGGTTACCCCTGGAAGTCCTAATAATGATGTGGTGAGTGGATAGGTGATTTGGTCTTCAATGTCCTGTGGCG
The DNA here is from genome assembly GCA_002412555.1 of Marinilabiliaceae bacterium UBA5213. Taxonomy (GTDB): domain Bacteria; phylum Bacteroidota; class Bacteroidia; order Bacteroidales; family Marinilabiliaceae; genus Geofilum. The sequence continues at coordinate 3,464 of DHVH01000100.1, forward strand.
ACCGCCCCATCCATTCGGTGAAAACGATTTGCTGGTTTTCTCCAATGTCGGGTATGGCGTCAACCGGCACGGGGTCACGAGGAAGGAAACCAACCTCCCAATTGAACGGTGCGGTAACAATACCCCAAGCTATAATAAGCACCAATACGAGAACAGTGACCAACTTATTCTCCAAAAAGAATTTGATTATGTTATTGAGCATGGTAATGCTGATTTAGTGTGCATGATTTTTCATATCCTTTAAAATCGATCACTTTAGTAGTTTAATCGACCTAAGGTTTAGGCTAAAACTTAAAAGTTAGCCAAATAGAAAGGAAAAATCAAATCAGATAAACCTGAATCACACACAACTTTACTTCATGCAGAAGATCAGGTGGATGGGCATAAAAGTGTCTGCCAAGCGAGCGCTTAGCATAAAAATCAGTGGTCAGAAAAGTGGAAAATACCGTCAGAACATCCAGCTCCGACGTCAGCAATTCAGGTTTCGAAGAAACCTGATAATCATCTACCACGACCTGAACCTGGTAGCCGTCGCAGCAACTGGAAGAAAAAACGAAATCACCTTCAGCGGGCAGGTCACAGTCCGCCATGCCACAACCCACATCGCTATGGGCATTCAAAAGACTAAATCCGGCCAGTTCACCATGGCAATAATGGAACACCCCTCCTGCCGAAACAGAAAAGAGAAGCGTCAACATTATGGCGAATATGGATTTTATTTTTTTCACTGGCTGATAATGTATTTATCTTACAAAGATAAGGAGGTTAGCATCTAAAAACCTCCTCTATCACCAAATACAACGTTAATGCAAAGTTAAGGTTCAAAAAAACTTTTTATATCGCTTGCGATATAAAATATCATTATTTATATTTGTATCGCAAACGATATAAATTTTACTAATACTAGAATGATGGCCACAAAATTTTATTCATTCACAGCGCAAGACATTAAAGGACAAGAAGTCAGCATGGCAAGTTTCAAAGGAAAAACCGTATTGGTAGTTAACACCGCCAGCAAATGTGGTTTTACCAACCAGTTTGAAGGTCTCGAAGCACTTTACGAAAAATATAAGGACAAAGGCTTGGTTATTCTGGGCTTTCCCTGCAACCAATTTGCCAATCAGGAACCCGGTGATGAACAGTCTATTGAAAAAGGCTGTGTAGCAGATTATGGCATAACCTTCCCCATGTTTACAAAGGTGGATGTCAATGGCGAAAATGCCCATCCACTTTACAAGTATTTAAAAAATGAACTCACTGGTTTATTTGGTGGAAAGGTCAAATGGAATTTCACGAAATTTTTGATTGATGGCGATGGCCAGCCGGTTAAGCGTTTCTCGCCCTATTACAAGCCAGAGAACATTGAGCAATACATCAAGGATCTGGTCAACTAAGAAAATATTCAGCCATGACTGTAGAACGCCCTGTAATGCAGAAAAATCAGGAATAATTCGGCACACAGGGCGTTCTTTTT
>DHVH01000048.1 GCA_002412555.1 Marinilabiliaceae bacterium UBA5213
GGCGGGGCATCTTCCTTGAAATCGTGGATGGCCGGGTCGTAGTCGTACAGCTCGGTATGCAGCTGTTCCAAGCGGGCGTTGATTGTCAGGGCTTTGATTTCTATGTCAAAAGCGGCGCGGGTGGTGTCTTCATTCTTGGGATTGCCCAGAATGAGTTTGGTGCCGCTGTAATAGAACCAATCGCCACAGGAAGCGGCCAGGCGCGCCAGAAACTGGTAGCTGGTCTCTTTGTATTTGACGGCATAGGGCAGGGTGCCTTCGAATTTGGGCTTGTTGACGACTTCCATGCGAACGCCGGAGTTCTCGAGCTCTTCGCTGAGGATGTTGCTCAGGGTATAATCGGTGTAGGAGTCCATAGACGGCCCCATATCAAGGAGCAGGGTAGGACTACCCCCGTAAATACGGGCGTAGCCCTGATCCCCGTCCTTTCCTCCCACCTCAATATTGGTGACGATGCCGGTGAATTCTGTGATTTCTCCATTCTCGCGGTGTTCCATTTTGATGTCTACGGTCTCGCCCAGCTGCTCAAAGACGGTCTCGGGGGTGACGGTCCACAGACTGGGTTTGTTGGGTTTGAAGTTAACCAGTAGGTTGAAGGTGTGGTGGCCGTTCATGGCCTGCCGAAGCGTGAGGGTTTCAAAATCGCAGGCTTCCCCGCTGATGTGGATGGTGGTGTTCACCATGTTTAGGATTTCGGACATGACAAAGAGTTTGAGTTAAAGTAAGGTTTGGCCTGTAATCATAAGCCTTTACAGACCAGCAAGGCAAATATACAAAATATCATAAAACTATCTGCAAAAATACTAAAAAAAATATTCAATTTGCTTATTTGCAGTTAATTACAATATTGCATTCTATAATAAAGTCGAATTATTATGATAATAAATCAAAGCAGGTATTCAAGCAAATAAACGACTCTGGCACCAATAACCATGTGGCCATCGAATGCACGAAGGGCCATGTGGGCATAACCGCTTGGTGCCGACCTGCTGGAGCGACTTCCTTTATAAAAATGCGCACTTTAGTTTTAAAAAAAATCTATTTTTACAAGAAAATCAAAGTACGTATGTCTTTTGAGCGTCTTAACACCATTGTTACCATTGTCATGTTTGGCGGTTTGCTTTTGCTGGCCTTTATCAAGCTGGCCAACCCTTTAGGCATTAACCGCCGGGGCAATTTCTTTTTTGGTCTGTTTTTGCTGTTATGGGCCTCCTTTTGGATGGAGGAAATTGGCAGTCTGGCAGGTTTCAATGAGGTGTCAGAGCCATGGATCCATTTTCTGCAGGGCTTGCAGATTTTTATGCCGGTGTTTCTTTACTTAAGCATCCGGTTTTATGCCAACCCTGGCAACAGGTTTGACTGGAACGATGCGAGACACTTAATCATCCCGTCTGTGTTTTTGCTACTCCTATGGTTAAAAGTCAGGCTGCCTGAACACAAAAGCCTTTTGGTGCCGGCTCTGATTGGATTGATGTTTTTTCAGGCCTTTTTCTATGTGGTTGTTTCTTACCTAAAGGTTAAACGGCACCGTAAAAATCTGGTTCGCTTTGAATCAACTATTCAGGGAAAGGACATGAATTGGTTGGATTACATTCTTGTTCAAATCATTATCATCAGTGTTATTGCCCTTGTAAGCAATGTAATGGGCATGGAGGCGCCCGGTCTGGTAATGAATGTCGTCAACCTTTTGGTGGTATTCACCGTTGCCTATTACGCCATTGGGCAAAAAGAAGTCTTTTCGAATCAGCAGTCCCTTGACGACCAACTGGATGATTTGGATGAACCGGATGCGAAGCAAAAACGGATGACGGATAAGGAACTAGCCACTATTAAAAGTCGGCTAACAAACCTAATGGCCGCTGAGCGGCCATTTTTGGACAGCAATCTCAATCTGGTTAAACTATCGGAGCTGCTGAATACATCAACCCATAAACTCTCTTACACAATCAATACCGGATTCCAACTAAATTTTTTCCAGTTTGTTAATCAATACCGGGTCGAAAAAGCGAAAGAGCTTTTGCGCAATAACAGCCAAAACTATACGGTTCTGGCCATTGCCTATGAGTCAGGCTTTAATTCCAAGACTGCTTTTAATACCACCTTCAAAAAACTATGCGGACAAACGCCAACAGAGTACGCCAAAGCGCCTACTTCCTAAGCCCATAATTGCCCTTTTCTGTTAGTGTGGCATTTGTAACTTCCAGTTTACTTTTATAAATCAAACACGGTGTGGGGAAAATTTGCCCTTTTTTGTAGGCTTATTACTTTTTCTTTTTTCTTTATCGGCCTTAATGAAATCACTAATCATTTTTTTCTCTTTCGCGGATAATGGTCGTGGGTCAACAAAGAAATCTATGTCTAAAGGTTCTCTAATCAACTTCATGATATTTAAGTATTAAAATATTTATCAAGTAATTTTAATGCTGCTTCCGTATTTATAACCATTAATTGTCCACCAACGCAAATCGCTCCAAGTGTTTTTTCATAATGTTCAATTAATTGAGATTTTGCAGCAAATGAAACATATCCTTCAAACCCTCGATGAAATGAAATTCGACAAACAAAAGCAATCAGGTTACCGGGAACTCCCAAATATACTTTTTCTCGGCCAAGATTAAAGGGTGCACTCTCAATCAGGTGCATATAAACATGGTCTTCTTTCTCGGTAATGCTTATCAATCCTTGAATTACATCTGAATTACCAATCGTCGTTAATTTGTATATATCTCTGTCTGCTTCCTTATACTCATTTTTCCAGTTAAATAACCATCCATTTTTCTTTGTGATTGATTTTAAATCATCCTTATCAATCAATGAAACATCCGTTTGAAAACGGTCGCCAGTTATAACATTTTCAATTGAATTAGTCAGTTTATCAATCTCTATATCAAAATATTGAAAATTACGTCTCATACATCAAATTTACAAAAAATAAACGAAATTCAATCAAGCTGGCTTTGGCTTTTTGAGATTTCATGCGTTCGCATTCCCAACTGTGTGGTTCCGATTTTAAAAAAACAGGTTCGGATGGATAAATCGGAACGATGGTCTCCCCTACTCCTCCTAGTTTTGCTACTCACAAATTCATGCAAACGATGATTATGAGAACGCGCTATTTTTTGGGGGCCATCTTTTTACTACTACTGGGCAGTGTGGCTGCACAAGAGTTGAATCAAACAGTTAGGGGACGGGTGCTTGATGCGGACACGCAGCAACCTTTGCCCGGTGTTAACGTGCTGCTGCTGGGGACTTCTCCCCCGGTGGGTACAGTAACTGATTTGGAGGGCAATTATGAATTGCCATCGGTTCCTCTGGGGCGTCATGGCTTTCAGTTTAGTTTTATGGGTTATGAAGATGCGGTATATCGCGAACTGGAAATCCGTTCGGGACGTGCCTTTGTGCTCAACGTCAGTCTGAAAGAAGGTCTTCGGCAACTCAATGAGATAGTTGTTAAACCGCAATATAGAAAGGACAGGGCTCAGAACAACATGGCAGCCCTTTCGGCACGCTCGTTTAGTGTGGAAGAATCGGCACGTTTTGCCGGAGGATGGAATGACCCGGCCCGTTTGGCCGGATCGTTTGCCGGAGTAACGATGGCCGAAGGGGTGAATGACAATGCCATTGTCATTCGGGGCAATGCGCCCAAAGGCATTCTGTGGCGACTGGAAGGGATGGAAATCCCAGCTCCCAACCACTTGAACGGGGTGAACAACGGGGGCGGCATTGAAACGGTTTTTAGTGTGCACATGCTGGACAATTCGGATTTTTACACTGGCGCCTTCCCGGCTGAATTTGGTAATGCCCTGTCGGGTGTGTTTGACATGAAACTCCGAAATGGCAGCAGGGATGCATTTGGGGGGACTTTTCAGATAGGCACCCAAGGGGTTGATGTAGGGGCAGAGGGACCATTTAAGCAAGGCGGTGAGGCGACTTTCTTATTTAACTACCGCTACTCAACGCTGGGACTGGTTGGCCAACTGGTGGACGGGAACTTTGGCCTGCCTGCTTACCAGGATTTCAGTTATAAACTGCACCTGCCGACTCCCAACTCGGGTGATTTCTCTCTATGGGGCATTGCAGGCAGCAGCAGCGTGGCCTTTGATCCGGATAAGGACATGGACAAGTGGACGAATACTTTCGACAATAACCAATACGCCACGGGTTCTGATATTGTGGCTACCGGACTAACGCACCAGGTAAATACAGGCTTACAAACCTATATCAAATCATCACTGGCGTTTAGCTATGACGGCTTTACAATGAATAGCAAGCTTTGGCAACGCGACGGAAGTATCTTGCCCTTAGCAGATCACCGGGAGGACAACCGACGGGTGCTACTAAGTTCAACCCTTCATCATAAATTGGGCAACCGGCACACCAACCAGTCGGGTGTGCGTTACAACGCTACCCGTTACAGCATTGGGGTTAGGGGAAACCCCGATGCTGCTGAGGGCTCGGAACTGGTCAGTATTTCCGACCAGTCGGGAACCATGGCTCAGGCACAATTCTTTAGCCAGAGCAAATGGCGGTTGGCGGCAACCTTTGATCTGCTGGCCGGATTTTCGGCGGCCTATTTTACGATGAATGAGGAGTTGATTATTGAACCTCGCGTGAGCACCACTTGGCGCTTTGCTCCCCATCACGCTGTTAGTCTGGCCTACGGACAACACAGCAGGCCCGAGCCGCTGCGTTTCTACGAGGCTCAAAACGCACAAAATCAGCCTTTGAACCGGCATTTGAAAGTGACCAAGGCCAATCATTATGTAGGTGCGTACGATTACCGCCTCACGCCTAACCTCAAGCTAAAGGTGGAGGGATATTTTCAAAAACTTCAGGATGTACCAGTAATTGCCAATTCATCCTACTCACTGCTGAATTATAAGTGGGACGACTACTTTGAGGAAGCCCTGACCAATGCGGGTACCGGCACCAATGTGGGCGTGGACCTAACGCTGGAGCGCTACATGACGCAGGGCTACTACTACATGCTAACGGCCTCTGTTTTTGATTCTAAATACACTGGAGGAGATGGAATTGAACGCAACACTTCCTTTAACCGCAACTATGTTATCAACTTTCTGGGCGGTAAAGAATGGAGCGTCCGGACCAATAACACCATGGGCATCAACGCCAAGACGGCCTATATGGGCGGCAACCGGTTTACACCACCCAACCAGGAAGCTTCCATTGAACATGAAATGGTGGTTCTGGATGAAGACCGCGCTTATGAGTGGCAAGAAAGCGCCAAGCTCTTTATTGACCTGGCGCTAAGCTATAAAATCAATCGTCCCCAAACTGGCCACATCCTCACCCTCCAGGCCAAAAACCTACTGGGACAAAAGGAAATGTTCGGCTGGGCCTATGACTTTAAACAACAAAAAGTAGTCGAACATGGCCTGACCATGATCTACCCTTATTTCACCTACCGGGTGGAGTTTTAACAGCGAAGGAATCCATACTGTTGACTATTTTCCCTATACCAAGGCAACCTAAGTTTGGCTTGGTATTTGTTTCTACCCATTCTACCCATTCTACCCCTCCTTAAATTTGCTTAACATAAAATATTTGACTATCTTTTGATCATTCGTAATATATATTATGAAAATATATTTTGCAAATACGGGCAATATATAATACATACACATAAAAGGACATTGGAATTATCGGATAAATTAGTAATCTGTAACAATTTCAATATAATTTAACATAACACGCAATGAAATATTTTCATTTGTCCAAAACACATAGCGCGACGTCAGCCAGCACTGACTCCAACGCGCCACCCATCCATCTGCCAGGCTACTTCACGCAATTGCGCGAC
>DHVH01000266.1 GCA_002412555.1 Marinilabiliaceae bacterium UBA5213
TGCGACATGCCTGAATAGGCACCTCTCACCGAAATTGCGGGCGTTAATTCATAGCTCAGAGCCAAACGGGGCTCCACGGAGTGGTACAATCTATTTTCTCCGGTAAAAGCAACCCCTCTCAATCCGGCATTGATCCTTAACTTTTCCCTGATGGTCCATTCATCTTCAAGGTAGGCATGAAATTCTCCACCTGTTAAATCCATTTTTCCCAGCGTGGTATCTACAGGTTCAGAAGTCGCAACGCTACTTTGGATGATATCAATACCCGGATTAAAGTCGTGCCGGATGGCACCCCCTCCAAATTTCACCAGATGGTTGTTGCTGGGGTAATAGTCCAGATCAATTTTTATTCCGTAATCTCTAATGCCACTCACATAGCGCTGTTCATAGGTGTCCCACACATTATTGACCTGATTACTGCGTTTCACTCCAATAAAGAATTGGTAGTCGGAATAAGTCGCCGTTACATTGCTGAAAAGTTTGGGAGTAATAATGTAATTCCACCGCATGGCGCCGACAAAATTACCCCATCCGGCGTTGTTTTCATCATTAATGGCGTTGTTTGCTGATGTTGAGGATGTTTCACTACTGACTAACTGAAAGTTATAGGTTGTGAAGTACTTGTCGCGCCCCCAATAAGTATTGAAGTAGAGGCGGCTTTTGGGATTAAAGGTATGGTTGTACTTGGCGTTTAAGTCGAAGAAATAGTAATTGGTGGTTTCATCATTGTTACGTTGCACCAATCCGGCAATGGCATCCAGATAAGTGCGGCGAAAAGAGATGGCAAAACCTGACTTTTCCTTAATAACCGGCCCGTCGATCGAAACACCTGATGATAAAAGCCCCAGGTTAACCGTCCCTTTTAATTTTTCTGTATTGCCTTCAAACATCCGAATATCAATAACCGAGGATAACCTTCCTCCATATCGGGCAGGGAAACTGCCTTTGTGCACTGCGACATGTTTAACGGCATCGGCGTTAAATATGGAGAAAAAACCCAGTAAATGCCCGATGTTATAAACCGGCACATCATCCAGCAGAATTAAGTTCTGATCCGGACCACCACCTCTTACGTATAAACCACTAAACCCTTCGCTACCGCCCTGTATGCCGGGTAGCATCTGAATGTTTTTGACCAGGTCGGTCTCTCCCAAAAGGGCTGGCGTTTGTCTTATTTCTTCAACAGGAATGAGCGTGACGCCCATTTTGGTGGTGTGGATAATTTCGCGTGGTCGATCACCTCTTACGGAAATCTCTTTCAGCAGAAGCGACCCAAAAAGATCAAAATGAATAATCGTGTCACCCCTAATCTCAAAATCCAAAGTGTTGTTCAGGAAGCCTACATATGAGGCTTGCAAACGATGATGGCCGGGCGAAAGTGAGAGGCTGAAATAGCCGTAGTTGTTACTTACGGTACCCATACCGGTTGCAGGGTTGTAGATGTTGGCTGAGGGCAGACTTTCACCGGTGGACTTGTCGCGCACAAAGCCGCTGACTGTGTAGGTATATTCTGAAGGATCTAAGGGGCGTAATATAATTTTGTTGTTTCGGATAACATAGCCAAAAGGGCAATTAGCGAAAATGTCATTGAGGTGTTCGATAATTGATTTGGAGGTACCGGAAAGCATAAGATTGTTGTTCATACAGAGGCGACTGCTGTAACTGATGGTCCATCCGGAAGACGATTCGAGCAAGTGAATGAGTTCTCTGGCAGAACCTTGGACTTTGCCCGGATTTAAAACAGGTGTTACATCATCCTGAGCGAATAATGAAAACGAGGTTGTTCCGAATAACAGAACAACCCCGATCAAAAAATTTTTTATGTGAGGAAAAAATAATTTCAATGGGGGTCAATTGATTGAATAAATAAACCCCCTAAAATTAATCAGAGATAATCAAAACTCCGTTATCAAGAATGAATTTTTTTTGAAAATGTACAGAAAGCTCATCGGTGATGTCTTCCAGACTTTCTCCCTTAAATCTGGTGGTTACCAAAATATTGCTTTTATCTTTGATTTTGAAAGATTTAACCTCGGCAAAGTGTTGTGTTAGTGCAAGAGCTATTTCATTGAGCGATGATTTATTAAAATCCAGTCGCCCTGTTTTCCAGGACAAGAAGTTTTCATTCTTGGCTGTTCCTTTTCCAATAACTTTAACACCGGCTAATGCCCATTCGCCTTTGTCAACCGTTATTTCTTCGAAAGCATTGTACAACGAAACCCTTCCATCCGTAACGTTGAGTTCAACAACGCCATCGTTTCGGGTGGCGTTGAGGTGAAAGGCAGTGCCTACTACTTTAACGGAGACGGGTCCTGCATCCACACTAAAGGGTCTCAATTGATCCGGTTTGACCTCAAAATACCCTTCGCCGTTTAAGGCCACTTTGCGTTCCTCACCATTAAAAGCCTGCCGAAATTTCAGGGATGAATTGCGGTTAAGAAAGACAATACTGGCATCTGGCAGAACAATGGAGTCCGAAACCATTCCTGTTTCAAAAACCACCCAGCGGCCATATCCTGGCACATTCCAGTAAACCCATAGTCCGGCCGATACAGATAATACCAATGTTAATACGGCCGCAATTCTTAATAAGAAGGCGAACGGCGATGACTGTTTCTGGCTGCTAAAGCCCATTCTTTGGCGAATTTGCTGCCAGTCGTGCTCAACGGTCTTCCCCGTAAGGGTTGATTGTTCCCAAATGAATTGGTATTCCCGATAGAGTTGCCTGAAACTGCTGTTACTCTCTAACAAGGACTCAACCAGCGCTTTCTCTTCAGGCGAAGTTTCACCCGACAGATGGCGCACAATTAGGTCGTCATTTTTTGTGTTGGCAGATTCCATCATGAGGGATTAATGAAATTGAACAACATTAAAGATATTGGGTGCTTTCTCGAATTGCTCTTCGGCGAATACCGGAACCTCTTCATTTTTCACCACTGTTTCTTCAGCCTGAACAGCTTCTATAATATTTGCTTTTTCTTCTTCAGGTGCACCTGCAAAAAGTTCAGCAATTAGTTGAAGTAAAAATTCCATGATATACTGATTTTATAAGATGTGTCTACTGTTTTTCTGGTTGTCTATAGTATGACAACTGAGGTGGACGGTGCACGTATAAAATGAAGCAGATTATTTTAAAGGGATAAAAAAAGAGCTGCGAATACGACTGGCGTTAACAGATTCTGTTTGCCCAGTTCTTCCCTAAGCCTTTTGAGCGCTTTACTGATTTGCGTTTCCACTGTTCTTTTTGAGATGTCCAAATTTTCAGCAATTTCCTGATTGGTTAAGCCTTCCTGGCGACTCATTTTAAAAATACGCCGACACTGCTCTGGCAATACCTCAATGGTAGAATGAATAAGCGCTTCCAGTTCATTGAGTTCCATCGATGTTGAGGGTTGTTCAAAAGTATCACCTTTGTCCAGAATTATTTGGTGGTGCCCATTTATCATTTTATCCCTCTTCAGGTGGTTGAGGCACCTGTTCCGAACCGATTGGTATAGGTGGGCATTGAGACTAGTATGAATAACAATCTCCTCCCGCTTGTCGTAAAGCATCACAAACACATCCTGAACCGTACTTCTTGAAAGGTCCATATCCAGTAACAGGCGGTTGGCAAATACCACCAAAGGCTGGTAGTACTTGTCGAACAGCAAACGATAAAACCTTTCTTCCCCTCTTTTTAGGCCACTGAGCAACAAGGCATCTTCAGAAGGTAGTGTTTTGTCAGGCATAAGACTGTGGACAATTTTTGATTTAATTGTAAATTGCTTATAATAAGGCTGTTTAAGCGAAAAGTAGATTCGGTAGCGGGGAACGAAAACCGAAGTCACTGAGTACAAAAATAGCTGTTTTTACTCAGTTCTGCATATTTTCGATCTGTTTTGGATGAATTATTGGATAAAACGCCGAATAAGTCCGATCAACCGGTATTTGTCAATGGGTAAACGGTTATGGGTTGATTTCAAAATCGTTACAGATAGGGGTTGTAATCAACTGTATTTTTTCAATTTTTTAATGGTGGCATGATTGTGAGGATAGGTAAAAGTTTATATCTTTGCACGGTCTTTGAAAAAAGACATTAGAGCTCGGGATGTAGCTCAGTCCGGTTTAGAGTACCCGTCTGGGGGGCGGGGGGTCGGAAGTTCGAATCTTCTCATCCCGACAAAATCAACTTCAAAGAAAATCAAAAGCCTGCAAATCGTATGATTTACAGGCTTTTGTGTTTTTTGTGAATTAAATAGAATTGGTTTATTTCAGAATAAATGAGAACTAAACCGCGACCTAAATCAAATATTATCTTTAGGTCTCAAATTTAATTCAAAGCCGCATAGAATAAGGATT
>DHVH01000172.1 GCA_002412555.1 Marinilabiliaceae bacterium UBA5213
GTAGACCCGCTCGTATAACTTTGATTTTCTATTCAAAACAACATCATCCTTTGAGAATATTTGATTTTTAGAATCTTCAATTTCCTTTGTCACTTCGGCAAGCGTTTTTTGATTGACATGCTCGATCACCACCGGAATGGGCAATTTCTTCCCTTCAATATCTTTCTCTACCAAGAGTGAAATGCTTATCTCATTAAAAGTCATCAGCCTCTTACCCTTCCTAAAAGAAGCAGCCTCAGGATGCAATACAATTGCATCTGCAATAGCCTTTAAAAGCCAAGCATTAAAGGATGTTTTTTCCCCTTTCAGCCTTAATTCCTTAATTTTCCCCCTTGCATTGGTTACGTCAAACTCCAGCAATGCCGCAATATGGTTTTTTCGTTTGCCCACCGAAAAAACATCAAAAGTGGCTAACCGAAACTTAGGGATTTGAGAATAGCGATAAGTATAAGACATTAGTAGAGTTATATGACCTCTAAAATAATATTTTTAATCAATAAAAGAAACTCAATAGCTATCATACCCAAAGCGGCAACCCAACCACCACTCATTCTAGAGAACCCGCAAATTAATGTAAGTTATAAAAGAAACTGTGTGAATTGAATTTTAATGATTTATGGAATGATAAACATTTCTGCGAAAAGCAAACGGCATCTTTTTTGAATAGCCCAGGCGAATTATAAGTTGTGGAAATTCACTATGCAGGCCCAATTCGTTAATCATTTTTTTTCCTATTTCCGATACTTGACAAGGTGAATTGAGATGAGAATAGTTTAGATTCAGCATTGTGGCAGTAAGTCCAAAACGTTGGAAAACCATTCCTGTTTTAATCCAATACTCCTTATTGATGCTTTGCGAAGTAAACAATGCCAATACAGATGTTGCTTCGAGTTGCTTAAGCAACCTTTTCTCTCCGCTTTTGGCCGTTACAATATTCTTCAAAACAAAACATCCCAGCATACGTCGCACTGAAGGGAAACCGATACAAGCAGAAAAAAGTCCATCTCCTTTTTGCTTTGCTTCCTTCTCGCTGAAACGTATCCACCCTATTAACTCGCTTTTAAAACTGGGATTACTCATCTGTATAGCGTTAGCTTCAGCTATATAAGGCGAAAACCTTCTTAATTCGGATGCTCCTGAAAAAAATCTCACCCCAACACCTGATTCTGAAGTTGCTTGTTTCAAGCTCATCAGATCTTCAGCTGGAATAACCTTTTTGTCATAAAGGTTTCGGGTTGTCTGCCTTGCAGTGAGGTATGAAAAAAGTGCAGGTTGTTCAATTGTAGCGTCTTTTTGCAGTAAAATTTTTATTGAGCCATCCGGATTTAAAGTATTGATTTGCAACGCTGGTCTGTAACCATAAAACGCTGCTGCAATCATTGCCGTTTCAGCAACACATCCCAGGCTTATAAATAGTTCCCTATGTCCAGGATCAGCTACAGGCAATGTTCTGCTAAAATCTGGCTTTATGCAAATCCCATCGTCCTCTTTAGCAAACAACCATGGCTGCGAATTGTGTCCCGATGGAGCCTTAACAGCACTCCGTACAATTTTTAAAAATATATCATCTGGTAACATCCTGATTATGTTTTATTTAGCACTCATCTACAAAGTCTTGTGTCTAGTCTGGGATGTTCTAGTTCAAGGCTTGCGCAGTTTTGAAAATCAAGGAGTTTACTTTTCGTAAATGACAGTTTTCAAAACAAGCATAACGCAGAAATAGGACATTATAGACGGACACTAATTAGAATTCAATTTTATACCCCAAGGAGGGAAAAGGCATCTTCATCTCATCAATGATTACATCGTTTTTCAAACGACTGTAAAACGGGTCGCTGTAATCGGGTTGCATCAGCGCATTCTTGATCATAAAATACCAGGTACCGGAATATTTTTCTTTATTGACCTTGTAGGTAATTGACAAATCGACCCCGGTTGTTGACGGAAACTGACTCTCGAAGGCTCTGGAATGGTCGGGCAACGCCCAATTAGCGGCCATTGATTCTTCATAAAGAACAGGGGTATATCGCAAACCGCCCATATAGGTTACTTTGGCACTAACACCAAGTACATTAACATCTTTCAACATCCATTCTTTACCCGCCAACAGGTTGATTACATGTCCCCTGTTGTAAACAGTATTGTATTCTTTTCCATCGCCGCCGGTATATTTCGAGTCAAAAATGGTTGCAGTAAAAAGGTAATAGTAGCCATCTTTCAGGAAACGCTCAAAGGTGAAATCTACTCCGTAGTTTTTGCCTGTGCCTGTGTTTTCCAATTGACGGTTTATTGCCCAATTGCTAGTGACATTTATAATTGAGAATGAATTGTTTGGATATACAGGTATGTCTTCAAGCATTTGGTAATACGGTTCAACTTTAATGCGAACCACATCGCTTATTTTTCGGCTGTAACCCAGCACAAAGTGGTGCGATTTCATAAAATCAAGATGCTTGTTTTGCAGCTCAATGACCCCGTTATTGTCAACTTCAGAATAATAGGTGCGCAGCTCTTCCATTTGCGAATGCAAGCCGTAAGCTATGCTCAATTCGTCTTTCTGAGCGAACCCCCAGTTTAACCCTATGCGTGGTTCAATAGTGGCTTTATCATTTACATTGAGGTACATTGAGTGTAAGCCTATGTTGGTTGACAGATTAGGCAAAAGGTCAAATTTGAACTGTAAAAAAGCTTGAGTAGATAAGGCTGTACCTTTATTCTCAACAAAATTCAACAAATTGTCGGGATCGTTATAGAATGCCAGTTTTAGTGTATTGTCGAAGAACAAGCTATTTATGGTTATACCTGTTCGCGAGCTGATTCGAGGACTCAACTTATGGTTCAATGTTGACCTGAATGAGTATTTCCCCTCGTTGCTTTTGGAATAGAGCACAGGAAGCATACGCATATCATAGGTATACTCACTTTTATCAAAGGTAGAACTCATACCATCTGCACTAAGAATGGTATTCAGATAGGTGTTCTTTCCAATGGAAATACGTTGCGATAAGCCCACGGCGCCAAAGCGGTTTTTATACCTCTGGGTCATATAATCGATTGAGGTTTCCCATTGGGTGAAGTCTTCCTTCGCATCCTTGTTGTTTATGTCATCGGCACCCATGCCCCAGATGGAGAACGTACCTGCCTTATCGGTTGGAAAATCGATTTTGAAGGTTAAGTCCTGAAAGGTGGGCAAATTGGGAAAACTTACCAGCTTACCAATCAAACCGAGTGTACCATAGCGATAATTAAAAAGATAGGTAGCCTTCTCCCCTTTCACAAAAGGCCCCTCTGCGGCAAAATCCACACCTTGAATGCCAATGCCGGCAGTGAACTCTTGCTTCTCTGCATTTCCGGTCCTCATTTTTACATCAAACACACCCGCAAAGGCATTGCCAAACTCCGCAGGAAAAGCCCCAGTATAGAAATCGGAATTGCGAAGCATCTGGCTGCTGAATACTGTGTAGCCACCGCCACCCACAAAATCCACATTCGGGAAGTGGAATGTTGCCGGCACATCAACACCTTCAACCCGCCATAAAACACCACGGGGTGAATTTCCGCGGATAATAATGGCATTATTGGTTGTTTGAGTGGTTGCAACGCCAGCAAAGCTTGCAGCCAAACGGGCAGGGTCGTCTAAACCTCCTGCATAGCGACTGGCTTCCTCCACGCTGAAAGTGCGTGCGCTTAGGGTTGCCATTGAGTTTATGGGTCGGTCTTTGTTTGTGCTGGCCCGTACCACAACCCCGCCAAGAATCATGGACGATGCTTTTAGCTCAATTTCAAGCACAACCTCTTTCCCTGAACCAACCAGAACTTCAGAAAGCGTAAAGGGTTCATATCCAATATAACTAACCTTAAAGTTATGCCTTCCAACAGGCACCCTTTCAAACCGGAAATTCCCATCGAAGTCCACAGTAGTAGCCATTATAGGCTCTAATCCTTCAACTATTATAGTTGCTCCAATCAGAGGTGTTTTTATATCGGCATCCTTAATGGTACCCCTTACCGTTTGGGTTAAGGTGTTTTGAGAATGTACATTTGATAAATTGAGGCCAATCAAAAGTGTCAATGCCAACCTGGCTGTTTTCGAAAATGTAATTCGTAACATAGTTTTACGTTTAAAAATTGATTGCTGCAAAACTATTTCGGTTTACAATTTGCGGAGTCTCACTTTAGGATTTAGAGGTTTCGCTTTCGGGAAAAACGAGTCTCACTTTTTTATGTGACCAATGAAATGTAGGCTGTAGGTGATATCCCTTCGAACTTATTGAATGCCCTGTAAAAGGCCGCTTTTGAATTAAAACCACAATCGTAGGCAATGCCCATAATAGACAAATGCTTGTTTTCTTTACTCAGATATCTTATTTTGAATTCCTCAATGCGATACTTATTGATATATTCAAAGAAATTTTGGTTGAGCGATGAGTTAAGAACCTCGGAAATAACTTCGGGCTTTGTTTTCATTAAACTGCTTAGCTTTGTCAGGTTAAGTTCAGGATCTAAATAGGGTTGTTCTATTTCCATCAATAAAATTAATTTTTCGATAATCTTTGAATAATCTTTCTTATCAACGAATACAACTTTCTCATTTTTCGCGATTTCAAGAGATTGTCCTACCGCTATTTGGGAATTATCTACAAATATTCTTCCT
>DHVH01000022.1 GCA_002412555.1 Marinilabiliaceae bacterium UBA5213
TCAACCAAAATCACACTTTGGGGCACCTGCTGCACCAAACCATATAGTTCACTGGTAGAAGCTTGATAAAACCGTGTCTTCTCAGTCAAACCCAACAAGCGAATGGCTTCCAAAAAGCGCAAGGTGCCAATGCCATCGGCATTGGCAGTATATTCAGGTGTATCAAAACTGACACCTACATGTGACATTGCCGCCAGGTTGTATATCTCATCGGGTTGCGTTTCCTGAATAATGCGGATAAGGTTGGTTGAATCGGTCAAATCGCCATGATGTAGGGTGAAATTCCGATTCTCCATATGAGGATCTTGATAAATATGATCTATTCGTTCCGTATTGAACAATGAGGAACGACGTTTAATGCCATGAACGATATACCCTTTCTTCAAAAGATATTCAGAAAGATACGCTCCATCCTGTCCGGTTACCCCGGAAATTAATGCGGTTTTAGCCATGATGCTCTTGTATATTAATAGTGATAAATCTTTATTTTCAATAATTGGAGGATGCTTCATTAAAGCTATTCCAATACCAGCTGATGGCCTCCTGAAGGCCTTCCTTAAACAGGTGGGTGGGCTGGTAGTTGAGCAAACGGGTCGCTTTGTCAATTGCAGCCAATGAGTGGGGCACATCCCCGGCACGAACGGGACCGTACTGAGTTTCTACCTGTGCAATGGCGCCATCATATTGAGACAGGAATTCTTTCAACAACAGTATTAGTTCATTGAGTGATGTACGTTCGCCACAGGCCACATTGTAAACGGTATTGACCGCCTCTGGATGGTCTATAGTGGCGGCCTTTTCATTGGCTTGAATGACGTTGTCTACATAAGTAAAATCGCGAGAGTAGCTGCCGTCGCCATTGATTTTGGGCGACTGCTTCGAAATCAGAGCCTTGACAAACAAAGGTATTACTGCAGCATAGGCTCCATTGGGATCCTGACGCGGACCAAAGACATTAAAATACCTCAAACCAATTAGCTGCATGTTATAAGTACGGGCAAAGACTGAAGCATAGAGCTCATTCACATATTTGGTAACGGCGTAGGGCGACAAAGGCTGGCCAATAATATCCTCTACCTTTGGCAGCTCTTGGCTATCACCATAGGTAGAACTGCTGGCAGCATATACAAAGCGCTTTACTCCGGCATCTCTGGCAGCCACAAGCATATTTAAAAAGCCACTGACATTGACTTCGTTTGTGGTGATGGGGTCGTTGATGGACCTGGGAACAGAACCCAGCGCAGCCTGATGCAATACAATATCCACACCTTTAACAGCAGTGTGGCAGCTTTCTATATTCCTGATATCCCCCTCAATCAAACGAAAATCAGGATTAGCTGAATGATGTGCAAGGTTTTCTTTTTTGCCAGTCGAAAAGTTATCGAGGCAAACCACTTTGTTCTCTTGTGTCAACAAGCGGTCGATGATATTAGAACCAATAAAGCCGGCACCTCCGGTAACCAGAACGGTTTTATTTTTAATAATGGCCATTATTCAGCGTTTATTAGACAAAAGTAAGAAATTTATCTTTGAAAACCGGGAAAAACAACCTCAGAGGGAGGTCCTAAAAAAAAAAGTCCTCCCGACAGGAGGACTTTTCTTCATATTCATTAGATTCCCCAAAGCTATTTAGCGTAGCTGATGGCTCGGGTCTCTCTGATAACTGTAATTTTGACCTGACCTGGATAGGTCATTTCTGTCTGTATTTTCTTAGCAATTTCGTAAGACAATTCTTCCGCATCCTTGTCATTTACCTTTTCACTGCCTACAATCACCCGCAATTCCCGACCCGCTTGAATCGCATAGGTTTTAAGAACGCCTGGATAACTCAATGCCAATGTTTCCAAATCCTTCAGTCGCTTGATATAGGACTCGACCACTTCCCGTCGAGCACCTGGTCGTGCACCCGATATGGCATCACAAACCTGAATTATTGGTGCGATCATAGTGGTCATTTCCACCTCGTCGTGGTGGGCTCCAATCGCATTAGAAATATCTGGCTTCTCTTTGTACTTCTCAGCCAGTTTCATACCTAAAATCGCATGTGGCAATTCCGGATCTTCATCAGACACTTTGCCTATGTCGTGCAGTAAACCTGCGCGTTTGGCTCTTTTAACGTTCAAGCCCAATTCTGAAGCCATTATGGCACATAAGTTGGCTGTTTCACGACTGTGCTGAAGTAAATTCTGACCGTAAGATGAACGGTATTTCATTTTACCGACCAATTTGATCAACTCCGGATGCAGGCCATGGACACCAAGGTCGATGGTGGTGCGCTTGCCTGTTTCAATAATTTCTTCTTCCACTTGCTTGCGGACTTTGTTCACCACTTCCTCAATTCGGGCAGGGTGAATACGGCCGTCCGTTACCAATTGGTGTAAAGCCAGTCGGGCAATCTCCCTACGCATGGGATCAAAAGCCGAAAGGACAATGGCCTCCGGGGTATCATCCACAATGATTTCAACACCAGTGGCGGCCTCTAAGGCACGAATATTTCTGCCTTCGCGACCAATGATGCGGCCCTTAATTTCATCAGAATCAATGTGAAAGATGGTAACAGCATTTTCGATAGCCGTTTCCGTGGCTACCCTTTGAACCGTATTTAGAACAATGCGCTTGGCTTCTTTATTGGCATTGATCTTGGCGTCATCCATAATGTCGTTGATATAGGACATGGCCTCTGTTTTGGCTTCTGCCTTTAACGACTCCATCAACATTTCTTTAGCTTCTTCTGCTGACAAACTGGAAATAGACTCCAAATGCTCCACTTGCTGCTTATGCATTCTTTCCAGCTCCTCACTCTTGCGCTCTACAATTTCTAACTGAATGTCTAAATTTTCACGAATCGCATCGGTCTCTTTCGTTTTCCGATGATACTCTTCCATTTTTTGAGATATGGCCGTTTCTTTTTGCTTAACTTTATTCTCAATGACCAGCACTTTAGCATTTCTGCTGTTTATCTCCTTTTCATGCTCTGCTTTAAGTTGCAGAAATTTCTCCTTAGCCTGAAGTATTTTATCTTTCCTAATGACTTCAGCTTCTGACTCAGCCTCGCGAATAATTTTTCGCGAACGGGTTTTTAAGGCCTGTGTGATGATAACCCAGGCTAGTAACCCACCGATGAAGAAGGCCAATACACCTATTAATATTTCCATTATTTAATCATTTAGTTCACAATATATAATAAAAAACGCATTTCATTCCTGTCATAAAAATCAAAGCAATAGTCTGTTAAAGACCTTCACTTCAGGAAAAAAATGCGGGATATTCTATGTAATAATTAAATACTACTCCTCTGTTAAAATCTTTTCAAGTTTTTGATCCAATAACGAAACGGCATTCATTAAGGGTGTAGCATCCTGATTGTTCTCCATTTCCAGAGTTTTTATCACATACTGCAAGGCAGCCATGGCCAGGAAATCCTGAACATCCTTATCGTTATAACGCTGTTTGTACTGTAACACTTTATCGTTAATGAGCTTTGCAGCTTTACGGATGCGTTCCTCATCGTCACGATCAACCCTTAATGGGTAGAATCGATCGGCAACATTTACACGTATAGAAAGTTTATCGTCCATCTGTAGCTTTTAACGATTTAACAGGGCAATGCATTTATCAATTTCCCGCACAATTTGGTTAATCCTTAATTTAGTATCCCTCACATCCTCCCCTGAAGCTTCTAAAGTTTTGGCTACCTTTAGTTTACCAAAACTCTCTTCAAGTAAAGAATAAGATGATACACTTCGATCCAATTGATCGGTTAATTGTGTTACCTGGCTTCTTAACATACTATTTTCCTCTTTTTCAGCCCGATACCTTTCAACTAACACATCAATTTTCTGCTCTAATTTAGCAATAATGTCGTTATTTGGATTAACCATGATTTAAAATTTCCCTTACAAAATTAACATTGGTTTTAAAATTAAAAAAAAAAGTGACATACTTTTCTGATTTTTGTTTCCATTGTATTTTAAACCTTTCGCAATATACAACTTTAAGCCACGCAATATAAAGGAAATACCCCATTTTTAATGACTGAAAATAATTTATCTTTGTGCAAAGCTTTTTTTCTTGGATAAAATTATAAATACAAAGAAATGGTTGCCGGTTTCTGTTAAAGAAATGCAACTATTGGAATGGGATCAACCTGATGTCATTTTGTTTTCGGGTGATGCTTACGTAGATCACCCCGCTTTTGGGACAGCTGTTATAGGTCGGACCCTTGAAGCGATGGGTCTTAAGGTGGTTATTGTACCACAACCGAATTGGCGTGACGACCTGCGGGACTTTAGAAAATTTGGGGAACCACGGCTTTTTTTTGGCGTGACAGGCGGGAATATGGATTCGATGGTGAATCATTATACGGCTAACCGGCGATTGCGCTCTGATGATGCCTATACCCCCGGAGGAAAACCGGGCTTCAGGCCCGATTATGCCACTGCTGTCTATTCGAAAATTCTAAAGACACAATTTCCAGATATCCCTGTGGTTATAGGAGGTATTGAAGCTTCTTTGCGCAGGTTAACCCATTACGACTACTGGCAAGACCATCTGAAATCAAGTATTTTAGAGTGGTCCGGGGCCGATTTGCTGGTCTATGGTATGGGTGAATTGCCTTTACGGGAACTGGTTCGCTTACTGCAACGGGGTGTACCCTTTGACCAACTCACGAATATCCCTCAGACTTCCATTATGCAGTCTTTAGAGGCCGCTCTGCCAGGACATAAAAGGTGGTCCACCATAGAACTTTTTAGCCATGATGAATGCCTTGCTGACCCCAAAAAATACGCGGGCAATTTTAAACACATCGAGGTGGAATCCAATCGCGTGGAAGCGGCCCGTCTGACTCAGGTATGTGGTTCCAAAAGGATTATCGTCAACCCCCCTTATCCCCCTATGGAATCTAAAGAGCTGGATAAGAGTTACGATTTACCTTATACGCGTCTGCCACACCCTAAATACTACAAAAAGGGAGAGATTCCTGCCTATGAAATGATTAAGCACTCAATTAACCTGCACAGAGGATGTTTTGGGGGCTGTAGTTTTTGCACCATCTCGGCTCATCAGGGTAAGTTCATTTCCTCCCGTTCGCCAGAATCAATTTTGAAAGAGGCACAGGAAATTACACAAATGGCTGATTTTAAAGGGTATTTTTCAGATTTGGGGGGACCAAGTGCCAACATGTATCAAATGCAGGGGCGGGACCTGGAAATGTGTCGCAGTTGTAAAAGACCATCGTGTCTATCTCCTTCTATTTGTAGTAATTTAAATACTTCACATGAACCTTTGCTTAAAGTTTATAGACAGGTTGATCAATTGCCCGGCGTAAAAAAATCCTTTATAGGCAGTGGGGTGCGTTACGACTTGTTTATGAATTCCAAGGCCACCACGGAAGAGAAAAACTCCCACCAGTCCTATGCACGCGAACTCATTACAAAACACGTCTCTGGCCGTTTAAAGGTGGCACCTGAACATACATCCGACAAGGTGTTAAACATCATGCGCAAACCGCCATTTGCCTTGTTTCAACAATTCAATCGTCTGTTCAATGACATCAACCAGGCAGAAGGGCTTCAACAGCAGCTAATTCCCTATTTCATCTCCAGTCACCCCGCCTCAACCGAGCAGGAAATGGCCGAACTGGCGGTTGAAACCAAGCAGCTGAATTTTAATCTGGAACAAATCCAGGATTTTACCCCAACGCCCATGACGGTTTCAACAGTCATTTATTACTCTGGTTACCACCCTTATACGCTAAAACCCGTGTTCACAGCCAGAAGCAAAGAGGAAAAGCTGCGTCAGCGAAGCTTTTTCTTTTGGTACAAACCTGAGCACAGGGAGGAAATAAGAAGGATTCTAAATAATAAAGGTCTGCAAAAAATGGAACCATTATTGTTTGGTAAGGAAAAGCAAGGGGAGAAAAAAAACAAAACCTTCCCGGACAAAAAAAGGTATAAGTAGCTTAGTCCATTGGGTATTCCACAATTCTTTAAACCAACTACGATGAGGAAATATTTTTATTTTGTTGTATTATCAGCTTTTCTCTTAAGTAGTTGCGCTGAATTACTTCAAGTTGTACAGACAATTGATACCGATCGACCTCTTACACAATCAGAAGTTGTGACCGGTCTTAAGGAAGCACTTAAAGTTGGCACCGATTCTGCTGCTGCCCGGCTGTCCAAGCAAAATGGGTATTATGCCGATCGGGCAGTCAAAATACTACTGCCCCCCGAGGCGGCAATGATCGTCGATAATGTACATCGTTTACCTGGTGGAGAAAAACTGCTGGAAGATCTCATATTGCGCATTAACCGATCGGCGGAAGATGCGGCCCGAGAAGCCGGACCGATTTTTTACAACGCCATAACGCAGATGACCATTCAGGATGGGTTCACCATATTACGCGGAAATCAGGATGCAGCCACCAGCTATTTGAAAAATAGCACTTACCAGCAACTTTTCAATCTTTATCAACCCAAGTTAAAGACTTCACTGGATAAAAAGTTGATCGCTGGTGTTTCTGCCAATCAATCATGGGAAACCCTCACCTCCCAATGGAACCGCTTAGCGTCTAGTCTGGCCGGACAAATTGGTGGTTTGAATACGGTTGAGGTCGAGTTGGACACCTACCTGACTGATAAAGCGTTGGACGGACTGTTTTTAAAATTGGCCGAGGAAGAACGAAAAATACGTACCGACCCGGTTGCCCGGGTGACAGATATTTTGCGACGTGTGTTCGGAAATCAAAACAGATAAACATCAAAAACCAAAATTATGAGAAAGTGGCGATTGGCAATACTGTTTTCTACTTTGTTATTAAGCAGTTGTGATGAATTATTCAATGATGACAATGATTTCTTTCTTTCGGAAGAAACCATCATTGAAGGACTTAAAGAAGCCCTGGTTGTGGGTACCGACTCAGCTACCAACCAGTTATCCTTAACCAATGGATACTATGGCAATGCGGCGCTCAAAATATTGCTGCCTCCTGAAGCGGATATCATTGTTAATAACATTTCGCTTATTCCGGGTGGAGATATATTGATTGAAAATATTATTTTAGGCATCAACCGTTCAGCAGAAGATGCGGCCAAAGAAGTGGCGCCTATTTTCGTCTCTGCCATTACAAGCATGACAATAATGGACGGCCTTTCCATACTCAATGGAACCAATGATGCGGCTACTACTTACTTAAAAAACAATACTTACAGTGATTTATTTGGGCTGTATCAGCCAAAACTGCAGACCTCATTGGATAAAAAATTGCTGGGCAATGTCTCCACAAATAGCCTATGGTCAGACCTGGTCAGTCAATGACATATAGTGGCCAATTCATGGGCTGGACAATTTGCAGGATACAATCCGGTAGAAACCCAATTGGATAGTTATCTAACCAACAAAGCCCTAGACGGCCTTTTTATGAAAATTGCCGAAGAGGAGTTAGATATTCGAACAGATCCGGTGGCCCGGGTAACCGAATTGTTGGAGCGGGTTTTTGGGCAATAGGCAGTCGATCCCTTTACTACCCATACGACCCTTTCAACCCATNNTCTGAAAATTGTATCTATAAAAGAGAAGGCCTGATACTTACATCCGGTCTTCTCTTTGTTAGTTTACCGGGTCACTTGCTCCAGAGTTTCCCCTGCCAGCTGTCTTTTTCGGCCATCCGTTTTTCCACCATACGGGAAATCTCAAAGTTTTTAAAGCCCCATTTGGGTGCCAACAATAATTCGTATGGAGCCTGACTGGCAAAACGCTCCATTACTATATCAGGTCGTACTCTTTCAACTTAATCTACAACTAAATCAAGGTAATCCTCTAATTCTAGCACATGGTACTGCTCTGGATGATCCAGGTAATCCTGTCCCATTACCGACCCCCTGACATATTGCAACTGATGCACCTTCAAATAGTTGATGGGCAGCTGTGAAACTTTATCGGCATGCAAAAGCATATCCTCCCTGGTCTCTCCCGGCAATCCAAGAATCAAATGGGCGCCCACTAGGATATTTCGATCCACCAAGCGCCTCACAGCCTCTTGCGTACACGAAAAATCGTGTCCACGATTAACCTTCACCAATGTTTGATCATTGGTCGATTCAATCCCTAATTCAACGGTAAGATAAGCCCGCTTTTGCAATTCTTCGAAGTAATCCAGAAGGGATTCTGGCAGACAATCGGGTCTGGTGCCCACAATCAAGCCTACAACGCCAGGTACAGCCAGTGCTTCTTCATACAAAGCACTAAGTTGTGGAAGGTCTCCGTAGGTATTGGTGTAAGCTTGGAAATAGGCCAGGTAGCGGGTATCCGGGTGGCGGACGCTAAAGAGCTGGATGCCTTTTTCAACCTGATTAGTCACGGACATGAGTGGTTGACAGTAAGCTGGTTTAAAGGTCTCATTGTTACAAAAAGTACAACCACCAGTCCCCTTACTGCCATCTCTGTTGGGGCAGGTAAAACCAGCATTTATTGATAGTTTTTGTACCCGGCCGTTAAACCGGCTGCGCATATATTTACCAAAATCGTTGTAACGTTGATCGTGTCCCCAAGGAAATATCATGCCATTTTTTTTTTGGCAAAGATAGAGGTATTAAATAAGAATTTGAAAATGGGGGAATTTGAAAATTTCATCTAGTCTATAAACGTTCCGTTAATGCTATGTATGATAATACAATGGCATTAATCACCTCAATACTTCCTGCATGTTTGTTATTCATTTCTAATTCAATACCCGCATAGGCATTTCCGAATTGTTGGCGCAGGGGTGCCACATGACCATCCGACTTTCCCAAATATGGGTAATTGAAACGAACCCTTAGTTGAGGAAATGTTTTATTCAAAATAGTCTTCCATTGTAAGGCTATTTCCTTTTCTCTGCTATGCGAGGGATTGTATAATAGTCCGATATCAGCATTGCGGACTTCACCATTCAGTATTGGCGTAAAAGAGTGCACTGAGACATGGAAAACCTCCTGGTTTTTGTCCACCACCTCTGTGATCTTTTCAGCAAACACACTTCTGAAGGGTAAGTAAAATGTGTATAAAATTCTTTGCTTCTCCTCTACTGATAATCCTTTTGTAAAAGCAGAAAACAAAGAGCGTCTATGAAGGGAACGATTAAAATCAACCAACAAGCGCGAGACTTGATTATAGATCGCAAAGTGAATAGATAATTGGTTCATGGCATGAAACAATTCGAGCGCACCTATATCCCACCCTCTGTGCGTTTCGAGTATATCCCCACTGTTAGCAAACAAATGTTGATACCTATCGGGAATTTGATGACCACCATGCTCGCAAGATAAAAACAGCTTAGTCATGTGAATTAAAACAATTCGTTGTTGTTTAAAACCTCTGATAGTCGCCCATAAACCGCTCTCAAATGCGCTTTCGATAAATCATTGCCCACGGCTCTTAGTATCCGGGTACTCAGGGTGCCATTATCCAAAATGTGTTGGATGACTTGCTTGGTCTCATCACTCAGCGTTTCCTTCACCTGCCCAAAAATATGTTGCCACAAGTCGCGTACCAAGGCCGTCGAAACATCTAAGCCCCATAGCTGCAAATAACTTCTATTGGCAATAAGAGCATTCTCCCCATCTTTGATGGCCGTATGCAAAATATCAAATAACAATTGTTCCGGCCACTCCTGTTGCATACAATAGGAAATAAACCGCTCTTTGATCAGTTTTTGCAACACAGCCACCAGCAATTCTACAATCGCTAAATCAGCTTTGGGACTCTCTTGTATGTCGAGTAACCTTATTTCAATAGCTCCTCTGTCAAACCTGGCAATGGCACCGCGGGAATTTAAAAAATGATAAGTCAAAACCCCCGCTTCATCGTAGGGTTGTATATCCGTAATGATCGGTTCAAAAATAACCCGCCGGTATTCGGCCTCACAGA
>DHVH01000020.1 GCA_002412555.1 Marinilabiliaceae bacterium UBA5213
TCGAAAAAAGGTTTCCCTACCATCTTTTCCTTGAATTTTTCTCTTGCGAGGGAGATCGCATCTTTATCAAGATCGTAGATTGTTGCATTCTCAATTACTTTAGCAGACCAATCATCCTGTGAGTTATAAATTGCCTTAATGTATTGCGGATAGTTCCGCAAGTCGATCAGACTTGACCCAAAACGGATATGTGGCATTTTCTGGAAATGAACAGGTTCACCAACTGCTGCCGGTATTTTAAACACTTCGAGGTAACGATCTTTGTAACTACAAGGGAAAAATTCAAATTTTATTGAAGGGGTCAGTAATCTTCTTATCCAAATCTCTAATTCTGAACTACCTTCTTTTCTTTTTTGAAACCTGAATTCTGTGCCTTCTACTGCATGGGTATTATCATTTATACCAAATATGAGATACCCGAAAGGTTTGTTATGAATGCAGGCCGCATTGGAGATGGCTGAAATATACATTCCCAATCTTTCATTGGTAGTTACATTACCGGACTTGAATTCTACCCATTCATTCTCTTTGGGCAGAGCACGTAACTCATCGACAAGTTTTATTAATTCAGCATTATCCATAGACTAAACGACTATTCAGTTGGCGGTAAACAATTTTTCTAAGTCTCGCTATTAAACGATTTTGTATTCAGGTATTGCCCCTTTACTTTGTGCATTTAATTCGAGAGAATAACCTTTGAATCTATGCCTTTTGTAATCTTCTCCATCGAAATAACCATTTCCAGATTATCCATTTTATTTTTTTGTTTTAAAAGAATGATGGATGGGTCTTATATATGAGAACTTGTGATCATTATCATGCCGGTAATACGAAAAACCGAAAAAAATAGCTACTTTTGCAGTTTCAAAATAAGGTTTTTCAATGATAAACAGAAATTTAATTCGTACACGGATTGTCCAGATTGTCTACTCCTGGTACCAAAATACGAATAAGGATTTGCGGAATGCCGAGAAGGAACTGATGTTCGGCCTGCAGAAATCTTACGATCTTTATTTTTATCTGCTGCTGCTGATGGTGGAACTGACCAGGGCCTATGAAAACAGGGTGGAGATGAAACGCAACAAGTATCTACCCTCAGCGGAAGATCTGCATCCCAACACCCACCTGATCGATAACAAATTTATGCTCCAGCTCAGGGATAATGAGCAGTTTCAAAAGCAGTTCAACGAACGGCCTATGGTCTGGGATGCCAACGAATCGTTCGTCAAGAACCTGCTGGACACCATCCTGGAATCAGACACCTACAGGGAGTACGCAGAAATTGCTTCCCCCACATACGACGAAGACCGTGAGTTCTGGAGAAAGTCGTTCAAGCAGTTTATCTATATGAACGAAGAGCTGGATGACATTCTCGAAGATGAATGTATTTACTGGAATGATGATGTGGAGATTGTGCAGACTTTTGTGCTGAAGACAATCAAGCGGTTCTCCGAAGAAAAGGGAACCAAACAACCGCTCCTCCCCATGTTTAAAGACGATGAGGACAGGGACTTTGCCCTCAAGCTGCTGCACGATACCATCCTGAATGAAAAAAAATACAGGGGATTAATCGACGAGCATACCGATAAATGGGACTTTGAACGCATTGCATTTATGGATCTGATCATTATGCAGGTAGCTCTTTCCGAGATATTTACATTTGAATCTATTCCCACCAGCGTCTCCCTGAACGAATACATCGAGATCGCCAAATCATACAGTACGCCAAAAAGCGGTACCTTTGTCAATGGAATATTAGACACCATCGTGCAGAAAATAAAAGAAGAAAATCATATCTTTAAAAATTAATTACTAGTTATCAACTTTAAATATCAAATTGTATGAATATTTTATTGCAAGCAGCTCCGGCCGGAGGCATGGGTGGCGGTGGCATGACCAGTACGCTCATCATGATGGTGGCCATCATCGCCGTATTTTATTTTTTCATGATCCGTCCGCAACAAAAAAAACAAAAAGACCTGCAGAAAAGCAGGGAAGCCATGAAGGTGGGTGACAAGGTGGTTACCTCAGGTGGTATTCACGGAAGAATCAAAGAGGTGGGCGACACCTGGTTCCTGGTAGAAGTAGCCGACGGTGTGAGACTGAAATTCGAAAAAGCATCGGTCTTTGCCTCTTCAGCCGACGTGACGACAAACTAATCCTTTTGCCATGAGCGTAAAGGCTTTCATTCGGAAATGGACACCCAAAGCAGGAGCATATTTTTCCACCTTCCCGTGGAAGAACCTGCTCTTCTTTTTGTTTTTCCTCGTGCTGGCCTTTATTTTCTGGTTGATGCTCTTTTTTCAAAAGGAAAACGTGGAGGGCACCTACCGCATTCCGCTGAAATACACCAATATTCCGGAAGATGTGGTATTTAACAATGTGCTTCCCGCCTTTATCGAGATCAGCGTGGCCGACAACGGAGTGGAAATGTTTTTGCTCGACGTCAAAAAAAGAGACTCCCTGGAGATCAACGTCGAAGAGCTAACCGAGGGGGGGGCCACCGAGCTTCAGGGAGACCAGTATCGCCAGCTTATTCGCTCACAACTTGCACCCAGCACCAACATAAGAGGTTACTTCCCCATGAGAATCTCTCTGGCTACATCCAGGCTGGAGAAAAAGGAGTTGCGTGTTGTGTTCGACG
>DHVH01000106.1 GCA_002412555.1 Marinilabiliaceae bacterium UBA5213
AAGTGCGTGAGTCGATGCGATACTCCTTGTCGTTCTGGCGCAAAAAAAGTTCAGCGAAGAAAGCGCCATCTTCAAATTTGTAAATCAGAACTTCAACCAGCTCTATGCCAAGTTGTTCCCAGATTGAACAGATGAGATCATGTGAAAGCGGTCTTGGCGGCGTAATACCCTCCATGACGATGGCGATGGACTGGGCTTCGGGAGTCCCGATAACAATGGGAAGACGGCGCACACCGCTCTCTTCGGCAAAGATGAGTGCATAGGCTCCCGCCTGTACCTGACTGAAGGAGATTCCCAGGATAGAAAGTTTTATTTTTTTAGTCCCCATGATTTTTTTTGTTCTATTGCTTCAAATGTACTATTTTTTGCGCATATGGAAGCCTGCAAAACATTTTTTTTAAAAAAACAGGCTTATTTGGATGGGAAGTGATAAAAAAATCCTATCTTTGCACCCGATTACAATACGGTGGTTGTAGCTCAGTTGGTTAGAGCGTCGGATTGTGGTTCCGAAGGTCGCCGGTTCGAGACCGGTCTTTCACCCTTTAAAAACCCGATGAAGCAATTCATCGGGTTTTGTTTTTTATATCGCTATAAAAAACAGCCACAACTTAATTTGTTACGCCCGTCAAAAAATCATCACAAGTTAGCCATATAATATGTATTTTGGGAATTAAAATCGACTTGATTGCCCATGTTCCCTATTTGTAAAAATACCATACCATCCCATTTCAGGCCTGTTACACCCAAGCAGGCCCTTCGCTTGGATGCATCCTCCGGAAAACGCAAGCTATTAATAATCAGTTCGATAGTAGCATTCCTTTCTTTGGCAACGAGCAGCAACTGTTTGGCGCAAATCAACATAGTTGACCTCATTGACAAAACAGATGCAGCCACCTTTAATTTGACGGCTTACAACTCAGCGGGTCACTCAACCGACACGGCCAGAGCTTTTTTTATAAGCGGTGATGGTCTGGCCATCACCTCTGCCTCCATTTTTGAGCAAGCCGATACAATAATTATATCGGGTCATAAAAATCGAAATCTTTATTTATCGCGGATCATTGCTGTTCATCCCATGGCCAATTTGGCCATGATTCAGCTATCGGGGTTCAGAAACAGGGAAGACAATTTTCTTAGTCCTTCGCGGCAGCCTTTCGACGCCCCTGGTGAGGTCATGACCTTCCCGCATGAAGCAGACAATAACAACTCGCTGAATATCGGGGAAATTAAAAAGGTTATACATCCCTTTGTGTTAGGCCGTTCAGCAGTATTATCACTTGCCTGCAGCAAGGCCTCCAGAGGCGCACCCATCATCAACGGAAGCGGTCAACTTGTGGGCATCTTGCATTATCTGCCCTTTAGTACCCAGCCCCTTATGCTACCGGTGTATTTGATCAATGACAGCCAATGGGTATCCGTTAACCAGCCCTGGATCAACTTCAGGGCCAACCCTGCAAAACCGGCACTGGTTGCACAATTTACAGTTGATGCCCTGCTGCTGCAGGCGCAGGAGCGGTGGATTGAATCAGCCAGACTTTTCACCTCGGCTTTTAGGCTTACCCCTGACAATGCCCGACTATATGCCCTAAGAAGCATCAGTCGCCACCAATATGGTAACAGAATTGGTGCTGAAGAAGACTTTAGCCGCTCGCTTGAAATAGACCCCAATTGTGGGCTGGCCTACTATGGTCGAGCTGTTTACCATATTAAAAACAGACAGAATAACCTGGCCATCAATGACCTGATGACCTGTCTGCAAAAAGAGGAGAATCTGGCAAGCGGCTTTGTGCTGCTTGGCCAATTACAGAATCTCAACGACGAAGTCAGGAAAGCCCACGCCAGCTACTCCCATGCCATAGAGTTGGATACGCTTTTGGCTGAGGGATGGTATGAACGCGGGCGCATTACCATGCAATTTGCCAGTGACCATACCCCTGCCCTGAACGATTTAACAACGGCATCCCGACTCAATCCATATTTACCCGGGGTATTCACCCTCATTGGAAACATAAAATTTAAGCGCAACGATTACCTCGGGGCAATTACCGAATTTAACCGTGCTCTGCGAATGGATTCTAACGACGATCATGCCCTGATGAACCGTGGCATGGCCTATTTCAACACAGGCCTGAAAGAAAGGGCCTGTGAGGATTGGGGGCAGGCCGGAAAATTGGGTAACACGCAAGCCTTTAGACTCATATCCAAGCACTGCAGCCAACTCAAGCGTGGCGCTTTCTCATCGAATGGCTCAAGATAAGCTCCAAAAACTGATAATTTTAGTACCTTTGTGCTTCAAAACATACCAACCATGATAACACCAGATCAAATAAAAGATTTAAGCGCTCGCGAACACGCGCTGAGGAGGTACCTTTGACATCGATCGCAAACGCATCGAAATAGAGGAGGAAGATTTGCGCTCTCAGGCACCCGATTTTTGGGATGACGCCAAAAAAGCGGAAGCGCAAATGAAAAAACTTAAAGAGGTCAAAAGCTGGGTGAATGGCTATCAGGAAATTACAACGGCCATTGACGATCTGAAGGTACTCTACGATTTTTATAAAGAAGGAGAGGCTGAAGGAGACGACCTCGAAAAGACCTATCTCAAAGCGCTTTCCATCATTGAAGACCTGGAGCTGCGCAATATGCTGCAGAAAGAGGAAGATAAGATGGGAGCCATCCTGAAAATCAACGCAGGAGCTGGCGGCACTGAGAGTCAGGACTGGGCAGAAATGCTCATGCGCATGTACCTTCGCTGGGGAGAAAAAAACAACTACAAAATAATAGTTAACCACATTCTTGAAGGCGATGAAGCAGGCATAAAAACTGTTTCTCTGCAATTTGAAGGCGATTACGCCTATGGTTATCTGAAAGGGGAAAATGGCGTTCACCGACTGGTGCGGCTATCACCCTTCAATGCCGCCAACAAGCGCATGACTTCATTCACTTCTGTATTCGTCATTCCACTCATTGACGACACCATCGAAGTCGATATTAATCCTTCGGATATAACCTGGGACACCTTCCGCTCAGGAGGTGCGGGCGGACAGAACGTCAACAAAGTAGAGACGGGCGTTCGATTGCGACATGCCCCATCAGGTATAGTCATTGAAAACACTGAATCGCGCTCACAGGGTGGCAACAAAGAAAATGCACTGAGGATTCTTAAATCTCAGCTCTATGAAATTGAGCTGAGAAAAAGGTTGGAAGAATCCAACAAAATAGAATCCCAAAAGAAGAAAATCGAGTGGGGCTCCCAAATCCGTTCTTATGTGCTTCAGCCCTATAAACTGGTCAAGGATGTTCGTACCGGACACGAAACCAGCAATGTGGGGGCTGTACTGGATGGCGACATTGATGGATTTATCAAAGCCTTCCTGATGGAATACGGCGCTACCGACGTATTTGAAAAAAGCTAATATTATGATACAAATTCTGCATAACCCACGTTGTACCAAGAGTCGGGAAGGTTTACAATTTTTACAGTCTGAGGGCCTTCAGCCCGAAGAGATCCTATATATGGACCATCCACTATCAGCCGAAGAGATCAAAACCATTCTCAAGAAACTGGGTATCCCGGCAATTGATTGGGTACGAAAAAATGAAGCCATTTTTAAGGAGGAATATAAGGGCAAAGACCTGACCGACGATCAGTGGGTTGAAGCAATGGCCAAGCACCCAAAGTTGATGGAGCGCCCCGTGATAATCAATGGCAGTATAGCGGTCATCGGCCGCCCTGCTGAAAACATCCGGAAGGTCTTATAAATATCAGGGCATGCAGGTACATTCATCCATAGAGAATTACAAAGGACCCCGACCAATAGTTACCATGGGCACATTCGACGGAATGCACCCCGGGCATCGGGCTTTACTGCAACGGGTCAGGCAATTGGCAGAGCAGGAAAAAACAGAATCGGTCGTGCTTACATTTTGGCCCCACCCACGCATAGTATTAGAACAGGATGTTGACAAATTGCGGCTGCTCACTACCTTGG
>DHVH01000007.1 GCA_002412555.1 Marinilabiliaceae bacterium UBA5213
AGACCGAAGGCATACTGAAACAGATACCTGAGCAAGCCTACAACATCTATACGGACGGATTGCGCATCCATACCACCATTGACTCGCGACTGCAAACTTATGCCGTAGCTGCTACCAAAAGTCATTTGGCCTATCTGCAAAACATCTTTGAAGAACACTGGAAAAACCAGGATCCCTGGCAGCACAACCCTGAAATATTTTATTCGGCTCTGCGAAGGACCGACCGCTATCAGTTGCTGAAGGAAAAGGGGCTGGATGAAAAGGCCATCATGGATGAGCTAAACAAAACGGCACCTACCACCATTTACACCCATGAAGGGGAAAAGCAAATGACCATTTCACCGGTCGACTCATTAAAGCGCGCCTTGCGCATTCTGCACACCGGATTCGTGGCCATGGACCCGTCAACAGGCCACATTTTGAGCTGGGTAGGCGGGGTCGATTTCAAATACTTTAAATACGACCATGTGACTGCCCGCCGTCAGGTTGGCTCCACCTTTAAGCCCATTGTATTTGCCACTGCCCTCAATCAGGGATACGACCCTTGCGAATACATTACTAATGAGCAGCGGATTTATGAGCGCTTCGACAATTGGCAACCGGCCAACGCTGATGGTAACCACGAAGGCTACTACTCCATGAAGGGCGGTTTGGTACACTCGGTCAACACCATTGCTGCTCAGGTGATAGACAAGACCGGTGTTAACAGCGTGATTTCAACAGCAAGAGCGATGGGCATCAGCAGTCCCATCCCCACCGTCCCCTCCATTGCCTTGGGAACGGCCGACCTATCACTGCTTGAAATGGTAACCGCCTATACTGCTTTTGCCAACTACGGAAGGGCCAAGCAGCCCGTGTTGATCCTGAAAATAGAAGATGCCAAGGGCCAAATCCTGTACGAAGCAGAGCCATCGACCTATTTAAACGAATCATTTAATGAAGAAACCGCCCGAATGATGGTCCAGATACTGCGGGAAGTTATTGAAAAGGGCACCGGCAGAGCGCTATACAACCGGTACAATCTGCAAGGTGACTACGCAGGGAAAACCGGCACCACACAAAACAATGCCGATGGCTGGTTCATTGGCTTTACCCCTAATATTGTGGCGGGAGCATGGGTAGGCGCTTCCAATCCGGGCATCCGATTTAGGACCACTGCTTTGGGACAGGGAGCCCACACAGCCTTGCCCATTTTTGCGCGCTTTATGCAAAATGCAGAGCAGGCCTCAGACTTCAGCGCCATTCGTACGCAACGCTTCTACCCCTTGCCCGAGGAATTGATGGCACGTCTCGATTGCGAAGATTATCTGGAAGATTATACACCGGCAGATGAAATGAATTTCTTTGAGCGATTGTTCAGCAGGCCCGACCGGCGTGAAAGAAGTGGAATGGAAGCAGACTCCACAGAGCAGGACAAGGACAAGAATTTACTCAACCGTATGCGGGACATTTTCAGAAAAAGAGAGTGACAAATAATGCTTACCTACCCCAGATAAGCTCAGCCTTGCGACCAATAATAAAAAAAGACAAGGCCATCAGAAAGAAAAAGAGGGACGCAGGAAGTGGATCCCAAAGAAACAGGAAGTACTGGGTATATGCATCGGTGAAAAGGGCAATACTGCCCATCCAAACCCACTGCTTTCGCTTTTGCTTAACCCCCTGAAACCACACCCAAAGCGCCACCACCGCCATTAATACGCCCCAGGGCAGCAAGTGCGCAGCACTGGCTGCATCCCAGGCGTCCCAGGAAGGATAATTTCCAAATAAAGCACACAGCCACAAAGCGCTCCAGAAAAGAAACCAAAGAAATTGAAAAGAAACCACTCTAAAGACCTTCTTAACCGGTACCTTTCTGAGTCCATGCATCACCATCAAACCCAGAAAAGCCATGATCAGAAATCTCAAATGAAAAGTCATGCCTAAAAACCGACTCTCCCAACCACTCAATCGCCCCGTCTCCAGCCCCAACCATAGTGCCAGACCCGTGAGCCCCGTCAACCATATAACCGAGGTCAAAAATAGTTTGCCCAACAGCAAGCTGTATAATGCTACCACCAGGACAGAAGCCACCTCCCAAAACTGTGAAAAACCGAAGACAGAAGCCGCATAGTAACAGGCACCGCCCAGCGACATAATGCCTAACAACAAAAAAGCTTCAACAGATATTTTGAGCGCCCCTCGTTTTTGCTTCACCCGTGAAGCCATAAAAGGAAAGAGCAGACTTAAAACAAGCAAAAAGGACATGAAAAAAGTATCGGACAGCTCAAAGAAGTGCTCCAAGACCTGAAGCACCCACTTATCAGCCACCAAATGCAGAAAAGCAATGACTAAAAAAATGATGGCCAGGCCCAGCATATTTTGAGCCACACGCCTCCAGTTGACCACCTTTAATTCAACGTGTTCCTTGAGTTTCTCGGCTTGTTCTTTGGAGAGCAAATCCTGATCGGTCCATGCTTCCAACAGACGCTCTACCATGGTGTATTGCTTTCCCGATAACTTCATGTATAAACAATTTGGTTAAGTTTCCTGACCAGATAGCCAGCCACCTACAAACTCCAGTAATCCAGTTCTTTGATTTTATCTCTGAAAACGCCTTTCACATCAACAAACAAGCCCTTGTTGCGCAGCAATTTCGCAAACCAGGCTTCGTCCAATTTAACATAGTCGGCATGATTGACCGCCACCACAATGGCTTCATATTTTCCTGTAGGCTCAGGCTCCAGTCCGTAGCCATACTCCTCCATCAGATCATCAGAAGAGGCATGCGGATCCAACACTTCCACATCCACACTGAAGGATTGCAACTCATGCACCAAATCGGCCACCTTTGAATTGCGAATATCGCTCACATTCTCCTTGAAAGTGGCACCCATCACCAAAACTCTGGACCCGTTGATGGGGTGACCTGCAGAAATCAAGCGCTTCACAATTTCATTGGCAATGTGGGGCGCCATGCCATCGTTAATGACCCTTCCACCCGTTATTATCTTCGAATGAATCCCTAATTCACTGGCCTTATAGGTCAGGTAGTAAGGATCTACACCTATGCAATGACCACCGACCAGTCCGGGGAAAAACTTCAGGAAATTCCATTTGGTGCCAGCCGCCTCCAGTACTTCATACGTATTAATATTGAGTCGGTTAAAAATAAGCGACAGCTCATTCATCAAGGCGATGTTGACATCGCGTTGGGTATTCTCAATGATCTTGGCTGCTTCGGCCACTTTGATGGAGCTCGCCTGATAAATCCCTGCTTTGATAATAGAACCATAGACTTCTGATATCACTGCCAGAGATTCCGCATCACTACCTGAAACAATTTTCAAAATTTTTGTCAGCGTGTGCTCCTTATCACCCGGATTGATGCGTTCGGGAGAATACCCCACCTTAAAATCGACATTGAAACGCAGACCCGATTCCTTTTCAAGAATGGGCACACAGTCCTCCTCAGTACAACCGGGATAAA
>DHVH01000208.1 GCA_002412555.1 Marinilabiliaceae bacterium UBA5213
TATGAAACCGACATGATTAAAATAATCATTAAACACCCGAAGGGAATGATTATTTTAGTCATCGAAGGTTACATATACCAACAAGAAAAAATAAATTAATCATATGAAATAATATGGCGAAAGTAAATCCTGAATTTGCAAAAGAATTAACAAAATACGGTGTTGGCGACTTCAACGCATGTTTTAACTGCGGAAACTGTACGGCCACCTGCTCTCTTTCCACCAACGACAGTTCATTTCCACGGGAGATGGTTCGTTACACCACGCTGGGTTTGGAAGATGAGATCAGGTCATCACTTAAACCCTGGGAGTGCTACTACTGTGGCGAATGTTCCAAAGAGTGTCCCCGTCAGGCCAATCCCGGTGAGCTAATGATGTCGTTGCGACGATGGCTCACCGCACAATACGACTGGACAGGACTCTCGGGACTGCTCTACCGCTCACNNGACTGGTCCGGACTCTCGGGACTGCTCTATCGCTCACTGACACTCACGATCACGGCGCTGCTGCTGGTGGCTGCCGGCGTCTTCTTCTTTGCCAGTTCCGTAAGCTTTGAAGCTGAAACATTGCTTCATACCGGTCACCGCTTCGAGATGCTGGCTATCGCTACCGTCTTCCTGGTAATCTTTGTGCCCAACCTGCTGCGAATGTGGTATTTCACAGTAGTGAAAAATGGGGTCAAAGCACCACTAAAAAGCTACTTCACGGCTCTCTCCGAGCTTTTTATCCATATGTTCACCCAGAAAAGGGCAAAAGATTGCGACGAGAAGGACAACTTCCGCTGGCTGGAACACCTGGTGCTGGTCTTCGCCTATCTGTCACTTCTCTTCACCACTGTTTTCCTCAACTGGTTTGGCACGGAAAGCCTTTTTGTAGTCGTGCTCGGGTATGTGGAAAGCCTGCTGATCTTCGTCATCACCGTCCATTTCGTTTCGGGCAGAATAAAACGGAACAAGGCACTGAACTCGTTTTCACAACCTTCCGACTGGCTCTTTGTGATCTGGCTGTTGCTGATGGGACTGACCGCATTTGTAGTGCGTCTCTTTATCGACCTGAATATCCTTGAAAGCAATATCTGGATGTACCTGATCCATCTGACTGTGCTGGCACAGTGGGCGATGATCATTGTCCCCTTTGGCAAATGGACCCACTTCCTGTATCGTTCATTTGGGCTCTATTTCGCCAGAATTAAAGCCATGCAGAAACAGGGGTGAACGGCAAATTTTCTTATTCCCCACTATTAAAACGTTAAAAAAGGAGGTTTTCGCGACAGAGAACCTCTTTTTTTTACGTTTATTCGCATGGGAAGGAAAATCTGTCAATAACTCACTTTCCCAAACAACCCAATATTTTAAATTTATAAGGCTGTTTTGGGTTCTTAAAAATAAAACATCTATATTTGAGGATTAAAGCTGTTTTTTTTCGCTAAATGAAAACGCAATACCTATGAAGAAAATACTTGTCCTCATTGACTATTCCAGTGAATTCAGTCGCAGACTGTTACGGGGTCTGATCGAATATTCCAAAGTACACGGTCCCTGGATCTTTTATCGGTTGCCTGCATATTACAAAACGCTGTACGGCAAAGAGGGTATTGTAGAATGGGCAAGAGAATGGAAAGCCGACGCCATTATTGCACGTTGGGACCATGAAGGGGCAAACATCTTGTCTACGTTAGACATACCGATCGTGCTTCAAAATTACAGAGAACGCAGCTCCTATTTCTCCAACCTGACCGGTGATTATTTTGGTACGGGACAAATGGCTGCGAAGTTTTTCATCAAACGGCGCTACCGCAATTTTGCCTTTTATGGAAACAAAGGGGTGGTATGGTCGCGTGAAAGAGCAGAAGGATTTCGCGTCGAAGTTGAAAAAACAGGAGGGAATTATCACTATTTCGAAAGTGAGAATCTGGATGGGGAAGAATGGGGACCCAGCCATATACAGCTCGATGAATGGCTCTTGTCGTTACCCAAACCGGTGGGAGTGTTTGCCTGTGACGATAATTTTGCTTTAAGAATATCACAGATATGCAAAATCAATAACATCAAAATACCAGAAGATATCTCTTTATTAGGGGTTGATAACGACGAATTAATTTGTAACNNTCCATTGTTACGGATGTGGAAAAAGGCGGTTATGAAGCCGGGAGGTTAATAGACAGGCTCATGAAAGGAGAACGGAAAGAACCATTTAACATCGTCATCGAACCTACAAGGTTTGAGCTGAGAAAGTCGACCGAAAAATACCATATCGCCAATGAACACATCTCAAAAGTCGTCAACTACATCGAGGATAACTTCACCTCGGATGTCAATATTGAAGCATTCTCGGAAATGGTTCCGTTATCACGGCGCAATCTGGAAGTGAAGTTCAAGGAAGAAATGGGGACTTCCATTTATCAGTTTATACTGCAATGCCGAATCGAATATTTTGCTCATCTGTTGTTAACTACCGATAGAACACTCCTCGATTTGGCTTTGGAGTCAGGATTCAATGATTGCAAAAATATCTCCCGCATTTTTAAAAAAATAAAGGGCTATACACCGGTTGAATATCGCAAAAAGCACCACGATAGTAGACAATAAACGTTTTTTGAAATTAGAATTACGTTTTTAAAGCATTATTCTATCCCATAAGCCATAATTTTGTGCAGATAAATAAATGGAGTACCAACTTCATATCTATTTCTTAATGCTAAAATGATGAACAATACATCTCCAATTAATCACATACAGGATAAACGCACCACAATCCAATCAATGATCATCCTGGCGTGCCTGTTTTTTATTTTCGGACTGGTATCCTGGGTAAACACCATTTTGATACCCTATTTCCAGCTCACGCTGC
The DNA here is from genome assembly GCA_002412555.1 of Marinilabiliaceae bacterium UBA5213. Lineage (GTDB taxonomy): Bacteria > Bacteroidota > Bacteroidia > Bacteroidales > Marinilabiliaceae > Geofilum. The sequence goes on from DHVH01000208.1 coordinate 2,851, forward strand.
AACTTTCCAATTTTCAGTCCTATCTGGTCACTTTCTCATTCTATATCGCCTATTTGATCATGGCAATCCCATCGTCATTTCTGCTCAACAAGGTAGCCATGGATTTTTCTGCTCCTTATTTCAAGGTTCGTCAGGCATTGATTGTT
>DHVH01000101.1 GCA_002412555.1 Marinilabiliaceae bacterium UBA5213
GCTGCCTTGTAGTCTAAATATTCCTGGCGACTGCTCCAGAAGCCATTTGTTTGGTATCCCCATATCGTTTTGAGCGGGTATCCCTCCAACCTTTCTAGTGTAGCTGCACCGATTGTGTTGGCTCCCTGGTATTTAACCAACTCATTCTGACTGTCGTCTACGCTGATTCCTATCCGATAGGAGACATCACCAATCTTGTCACGCCACTCTGCCGACACTTCCCATCCCCATACTTTTAGTATACCAACATTTTCATAAGGAAGTCTATTTTGTGCATATCCGTTAAGATTTCCCAAAGTTGCTTGTGACAACATATTATCGTTTTTCTTCCAGTAATAGTCGCCGGTAACATTCAGCCGATTATTCAGAAATCCCATATCTAAACCTATGTTGGTTGATGTAACAGTCTCCCACGTTATGTCTGCTGAAACCATTTGGTTCTGATAGTAATAGGGATTACCAAAATAGGTTGAGGAATTAACCAAACCTATATATGGATAATAATCGTTGTTAAGTACGGTGCTGTTTCCCAATTGTCCCCATGAAGCGCGAAGTTTGAGATTGTTCACGTTCTTCCGTGCGCTTTCAAAAAAAGATTCTTCACTTAAACGCCATCCTGCGGATATGGAAGGAAAGATCTCCCATCGGTTACCGGGAGCCAAACGTGAACTGCCGTCGTAACGCAGCGTAGCCTCCAACAGATAGCGATCAGCATAATCGTAATTGACACGTCCAAATAGGGAGGCCATCTTCCAGGGCTGTATGGCATCACTTAATACAGAATTGGTAGCCAAACTGTTGTCGTAAAAGTTAAAACTGAAGAAGTTATTCGATACGCCATTACGGGCTATGCCTCTTATCAGATCATTGAGATATTCTTCGTATGAAGCTCCCGCCAGCACATGAACATGGTGGTAATTCGCTCTTAAATCGTAATTCAGCAATGCTTCCAGTTTATCCTGATAGTTGGTGCTCCTTATTTTATCTGTATTTTGAGGATTGTTGACATGGTAAGCGGGACGTTCAGAGCCGTTTCTTCCATTAGAGAAAAGTAAGGGATGTTCTCCGTCTTCTTTGATAAATCCTGCCCTTCTTGAAATATTCATGTCAAGCGTCAGGCCCTCCACAACATTTTTAACGCGAAACGTGGCAATCCCCGAAACATATTGATGCTGTCTGCTGTTTACTCCTCCCTCTTTCATTATTCTGATAGGATTGCGCTGATAGTCCGTGTTCCAGGGATTGACGTTATAATTGGTATCGTATTCGGGTAATTTAATAGTCTGCCACCCTAGGTTGTTGTATAGCAGGCCAAAAATATTTTCTGCTCCATACGGGTTTTCTTTTTGCACGGTACCTTCATATGATACATTTATATTGAAATCTACATAATTGTTTATTTCATTGTTCAACGAAGCACGAAGGTTGGTACGGGTAAAATCGTCCGGCCCATATTTTAGCAATCCGTTTTTGATGTGAAGACCACACGAAATAAAATATTTCGTTTTTTCACTTCCACCGTTAACAGAAACACTATGGTTCTGCTGGGAACTGTATTCGTTTAGTCCTTCTTTTATCCAATTGGCGTTTCCTTGAAAAGTATACCGTGCTCCGTTAGGGGTATAATTTATGTTAGGGTTTGACATCCATGACGTGTGTTCCTGGTTCCTTGCGGGCGTACCAGAATTGTTCATGCGGAGTAAATTAACTATTTCAATCTCTTCCCATACCGGAATTCGTTTTGGCATATCACCCGGTGTATTGATCCCAAATGAACCGCTGTAAGATACTTTTGCACGTTGTTCAACTCCTTTTTTGGTCGTAACCAGGATAACACCTGCTGCTGCTCGTGCCCCGTAAATGGAGGCTGATGCAGCATCTTTCAGTACCGAAATAGATTCGATGTCTCCAGGATTTAATGATTCCAAGTCTCCCTCCACACCATCTATTAACACCAGCGCATGGGCTTCATTGGACGATGAGAAACCGCGTATACGGATGGCGGATGTTCCACCAGTTTCCGAACCTGGTTTTCCGCTTGAGCGCAATACAGTCACTCCCGATAACTGTCCCTGAATGGCGCTCAATGCGTCAGTAGTGGCTTTTGAGGTTATGTCTTCTCCGCTGACTACGCCCACGGCACCGGTTAGGTTTACTTTCCTTTGCGTACCATAACCGACTACTACCACCTCTTCCAACGCTTCCGTATCTTCTTTCAAGATAATATTAATGGTTGTTTTATCCGAAGTAGGGATATTCTGAGTCACATAACCGATATACGAAATAATGAGTGTTGCATTTTCTTCCACGCTTAACGAAAAACTGCCGTCCGCATTTGTTACAGTCCCGTTTGAGGTTCCTTCCTCCACGATATTAGCTCCGATCACGGGTACACCTTCGTTATCCACCACCTTCCCTGCTATTCTTTTTTTCTGTTGTTCAATTTCTTCCACGATTGCTGCAGCTGCATTTGAAACGCTGCTTTCGGGATTTTTGTAAAGTGATACCTGCCTTTCTACCACACTGTATCCTAAGTCGGTCCCTTTTAAGATTGTTCCCAGGATATCCTGTATACTTTCCCGGTTAACGCTGACAGAAATTTTTTTCTTGAGTTCCGTCCTTGCTTCATCTGTAATAAGAAAAACGTAATCGCTTTTTTTCTCAATCTCCGAGATTGCTTTAATGATATTTACGTTTCTTAGCTCAAGTGAAAGTTCCTTTTGCTGTGTATACACATTTTCAGCTGTCAGGCTGAAAATGCAGATGAATAACATTAGAATTGATACCTTCATGATTTTTAAACTTGAGTTGCATTTTTTATATGCAATTTGTTTAGATTTAATAAATTCTTCCATACATTTGTTTTGAATTTAGTTTACGTGACTAGAATTATTTGTAAATTAATTTTCACCTGATCGGACGATGTAGCAGCATTGTCCGATTTTTTTTTTGTACTCTTTAGTTTCTCATAGGCATTTTATTTTTTAGTAATATGAATTTTATTTTTCTCCCGTTGATAGTTTGTAGCTGAAAGAATTGAAACGGATGTCATCACACTGTCAAGGTTGTTTGATAAAAATAATTTACCGGAAAAAGTCTGTTCATTTAACTTTACGTCTGCAGTGTTCTCAAACTGTACGTTATAGTATCGTCCTATTCTTTTGAGTATCTCCGCCATGGGAATACTGTTAAATTCCAATACTCCCTTTTTCCAGGAAATATATTCCGATACGTCGACTGTCTCTTTCAGGATATTGTTTTCTGTGATATCAATTTTTTCATTGGGTAATAAGTCGGCAATATGTTTATCCCCTCTCTCAATCTTTACTTTACCCTCTACCAACACAATGGTTTTTTTGAGGTCATCCCGATAAGCAGAGATATTAAAAGAGGTACCCTGAACAATTACTTCCGTACCCTGGGCATGTACAATAAAAGGACAGGATGGATTGTGTACCACATCGATATAAATTTCGCCATCCACATGTATTTCACGTGTTTTTCCCCTAAATTCAGAAGGAAAATCCAATTGTGTTCCTGAGTTTAGCCATACTTTCGTTCCGTCTGAGAGAGTGAGATTGGTTCTTTTTCCGTAAGGTACGAACAAGCTGTTCATTTCTGTTTTAGCCAGCAACAACTCCTTTCTGGAATTGGTACTGTCTGTGATAGTCGCTTTGCCTTCTTTGGTAAGTCCAATGTGAGAATTTTGTGTTAACTCTATTTTTTTGTTGCCTGTAATGAGATAGATATCCTCTTCAGGAAGTGTATTTCCAACAATCATCTCATTTTTAATTGGCATATCTGCCCCGGCACTGTTTCTCGTTTGGGTAATGAACAATATCGACAAAACAGTTATAATTAAAACTGCTGCCGCCGTGCCCATCTTTAAAAATAATCGGCGTCTCTTGTGTTTGTTAATATTATGTAAGACATCCCTGTATATCTCCTTTTTTTCACTTTCAGAAAACAGATACCTGTTTATCTTTATGGCATCAAATTGTGCGATCGCTTCTTGAATTAATTTTTCCAAATGCGGATTTTTTAACCGGAAATCGGTCCAATAATTCTCCGAGTCTTTTGTCCGGAAAAGTCTCCATTCAATAAAATCATCATCAAGAAGAAAGTTATGGTGGCTTTGAAAAGATTGATCCTTTTTGTTCATTTCACACTTTTCATGGATGACGTTTAATTTTTACTTTCGTGGACAGGAAAGAGGTAAAAAAGTAAAAAATTAACAAATGTAGTTCGCGCTCCTGGTTTAAAACAATCGCGGAAAAAGAGCAAGAAGAAGAAACAATTGATTTTCCGTTTTTTCTTTTTTCCGGAGTTTTTCTATGGCTCGGTATAACAATTTTCTGGACGAATCTTCTTCAATGCCAAGAATCTCGGCAATCTCTTTGTGCTGCAATCCGATCATATACTTCAGATATACCACTTCCCGCTGATTTGTGGTTAAACAGCTCAACAATGATGTCACTTTCTTTTTGACCATCTCTTCTGTTTCCTGGTCAATGATATCATCAAGAATGGTTACGTCAATGATAAATGATTCTGATGTGTTATCAATATTTATTCTTTTGCCGATTTTTTTCGTGATATCAAAAAGTCTGTATTTAAAAGATTTGAAGATATAGGCGGTTACATTCTCTACATGCTTCAGGTTCTCTTTGGAAATGTAAAGTTTATAAAAAGTGTCCTGTATGGCATCTTTACAAGTTTCCTTTTGAAATCCCAGACTGATGCCATAAGCGTACAGGTCATCCGCATGAGTATTGTAGATAAACGAAAAAGAGGGTTCATCCCCCTTCTCCAAAAACCTTTTCCAATTTGTATCTATTGAACCCATTCCTCTGCAGGATTTATTTATCTGAGAATTTGGAGGACAAATAAACAGTTTTTTTCCTTTGTAAGCAAATATTCAGATCAAATTGTCAGATTTAGGAGAAACCATGAAAGAGAGCAACAGTGTTTGTAAATATTTATTTATCAATTAAATGATAGCCATTGACATCATCTTTCACCTGAAGGGCGGTTATAAAAATAAGGCCACCTCATCTTTTTATAATGAGATAGGCCTTACTCACTAACTTTATTTTTTTATTTTATTCTTTTTGCACTTTGGGAATAATTGACGTTAAATCCTTAATCATAATCCGTTCTTTAGATGCAATGCTTTTTCTGGCGGCAATCCCGACCAGGCATGCCAAAGAACCATCTCTTACTCCGGCTGATTGTCTGAAAGGATCTTTGGTACCGGGTTTGAATATCTGATCCTTTAGCAAAGCATCACCTCCACCGTGCCCCGATGTGCCAAAGGGCACTTGAATATATTGGCGCTTACCAAAATTTTTAAATAAGACAATCTCATCATAATTCACATCCGAGGTGGGTTTGGATTCCTGTATCCAGGCTTCCATTCTCCCTTTTGTTCCGTTAAATGCGATACGATATCCTTCATAGGGTGAATAGGTCGTTAAAGAATAGGCTACCTGGACGCCATTCATGTATTTAATCGTAGCCGCCATTTTATCAAAAATATTGATGTCATTTTTGAAAACGCATCCATCTCTTAAATAACCATCATATTTCTCATTATCCACATACAGTTGCTTATATCTTTCGTTTTTGAGAATATCATAGTAGAAGTTGCATTTCGCAGTGTGGGGGCAATTGCGACAGTTCTCCGCTCTGAAAGTGCCGTTCTTACCGTAGAAGTTCAACTCTCCCAGGGCGTATACGCTTTCCGGGTCGCTATCGATCCACCAGTTCAGAAGATCAAAATGATGACTTGCCTTATGTACCCACAGTGAACCGCCTTTCTCCACAAGCCGGTGCCATCTCCTGAAGTAATCGGCTCCATGTG
>DHVH01000088.1 GCA_002412555.1 Marinilabiliaceae bacterium UBA5213
GATGAATCTTCTCGCCCAACAACGACTGTCTGTCGTTGGATAAAAGTTTGTTGTTCATTGAAATATATTTGTCTTGGTCTGAAACGTAACGGGATCCGGTTTAGGTAAAACGGAAATTCGAAGAATCAGATAGCTGTGATTATGAAATGACAAATATATACAATTCCTGCGGAAGAAACAGCTACTTCAATAAAAAATTCACTGAAAGATGTTGATCACTCCTGACATAGGTAGATATCACTTCTCCCGAAAGTGAGGTCGTTCCTACTGAAGCTGTTACCTGTTGCTCCGAACGCGGATAAAGCACAATCCGTTTGATGTTGTTTCCCTCTTTCAGGTCCAACTCAAAGTAGAGATCGCTGTTGTTGCGCAGCGCGTAATAATTGATCTTGTCTCCGTTTTTTCTTTCCTCAGTATAGTGAGCCGGCATCAGTTGCACACAGGCATCAAAGAGTGCCCGCACATGCTCCTCCTTGCCTGCCAGGTATTTGCTGGCCCAGGCCACGGTTCGTCCCGCGTCAAGCGCTTCCCTGATGGATTCAGCTGTACGTTCTCTGGCCAGCACCAACGTCATGGTGCGATGCACATATTCCTTGCCGAGATCATACTCATGTGCCACCAGGTTGTGCATATCGGAGGTGCCCATCACGGTCAGTCCCTTGTCGATGCACCAGTCGAGTGCTTTCATATGAAATCCGAATCCGTTGAATACCTCAATACCGTGCAGTGCCTTGTTTTGGTACAGATCATCCACGAAGGGTATCCAATCATATGACCCTGCTATTCCGGGTTGCCAGCCAGGGTGATTCCAAAAGATAAAAGCATGCTGTGCAGCGGCTTTCATCACGGCTGCCTTGTCCTGTGTGGCCTCACGACTTTCAATATATTCTGAAGCATCGCCAATATAAAGTGCATTGAAATGTCCCGGAGGAGTATTGCGTGTTACTTCGGTGCCTTTTACCAGGATCATGTTGCTTTTTGCAGAGCTCTCCTTCAGCAGTTCGTATCCCCTGTTGTGATTTACTTTCACATCCTCTCTGTATGGTGTGTACTCCACATGGTCAGTTATCGCGTAAGCATCCAGACCCTCCTGCCACACCTCCTGATTGCGGACGTTCGGCCAGACATGCCCGTCTGAAAAAACGGTATGCATGTGGAAGTCACACTTCAACACCTGATACGCTCCCACATCGGGAATAATAATATGTTCTCTGTAAACAGGACGTCTGTTCTCGTCCAGATAACGCATTCCTTCCACTTCCGGTCTCTGTCCCAGAGCCAGTGCCGGGATTAATAGCAATAGGGATAAACACACATTTCTCTGATTCATACGTAGTTCAAGTTATGTTCATGATGTAATTTTCATGCAGTTTGATAACATATCACTACAAATTTATTCATTTTTTTCAGAAAAATGTGAACAATTGGTTACATTTTCGATCCGGAAGAAAATATTACTTTCGCTTCAGCCATGCAATGGTATTTTTAATTCCTTCCTGATAGTTTATCGGCCTATAATTGAAGTGATTATTGAATTTCGTGGAATCAAAGTGGTAGGGATATTCATTCTGGTATAGCATCTCATAGGCTTCCCCTGCAATCTTGTTGAAAAGTTTTCCAAACCGCATCAACGACTTGGTCAGTGTGGTATATTTTGATTCGACACCAATCTCCAGGGCAGCCAAGTCAATGAAAGTTTTGCCGTCTATGGCCGGACTGTGGGTCGGCAAATGCCATATCTGATTCCAGGCAGTATCTTCGTTGGCGAGCAAATAAAGTCCTTCTGCACAATCGGGTATGTAGGTATAGGAATGAGGCTGATTCACATCCACCATCCATTGGGCAGCTTTTCCGTGCATCAGTCTGTCGAAGACCATCATGTAAGGTATGCTGGTAGCCAGAGTACCAAAAGGGCCATAAAGATCCGCCGCCCTTGCAATGATTACATCCAGATCATCCTTTTTCATCTCCTCTTCCAAAAGTTTCGATATTTCAGCCCGCACCTCCCCTTTTCGACTAATCGGATGATAAGTTGTTTCCTCGGTCATGATGCCGTCCACTTTGCCATACATGTAAACATTGTCGAAAAAGATTAATTTAGCGTCCACCTCTTTACAGGCATCCATTGTATTCCTGATAATCTTTGGCCACCTCTCTTTCCAGATCTTTGCATCATAAGGAAGTCCCACACACAGGTATACAATATCAGACTGCTTCACACCTTCCAGGGTATCGGCATAGGAAGTCAAATCTCCTTTCAAATATTCTGTTCCTTCAATTGGATGTGCCTCCCGGGATACCAGTCTCACCTCTTCCCCATTTCTCAGCAGTGTATGTGTCAGAGCATTTCCTATTGAACCCCCTGCTCCCAAAATTGTATGTTTCATTTTAATGTTTATAAACTATTATGATTAATACATATTGGAAGCTATAACTACTTTAATGCTTTAAAGTTCATTAATAACAAGTTAAATATTTCAAAGGCATCCATTGATGTGCTTTTTATTTCTACTTTTGTGAGTGATCATTCACTTACATATTTTGGTATGCGATGATTAGGCGAAAAAAAGAACGCTATGATTGAAAGAAAAGCAATATTCGTTTCACAAGATAAACTCACCAACCTGCACAATGAAAATATAATATTGGTGATTTTTGATCTGGAGGCCAACAGAGTGGTCGGTGTGGAGACGATTGCTTTAAAAAAGATGGATATGCCCACCGAAATATTTTTGCTTTATTTACGTAGAAAATATATTAATGTAGTCTATGTGTCCACAATAGATAAGGAAACGAAAGACAAGTTTATCAAGTACGGCATAGAGGTAAAAACAGCATCGATGCTCCAAAATGATAAACTATTGAATACGCTTTATCTGTCGACACCATTTTTTTAAAATACAATGTCCTGTAAGAGAATAATTTATTTATAAAACTAAATTGAATATTGCAATGAAGAAAGTTCTGAAGACTCGAACAATTCTATTGGGTATGGTGCTTTTCAGTACCTGTCTCTCCGCTCAGACAACCGAATGGAAAACCGCAACCAGCAAAGACGGTAAAGTGATGGCAAAATATAATTTTTCTACGCGCATCAACGAAAATGGCGAAAAAGCTCCGGTGGTGGAAACAATTGCCACCACGATAGAGCATATACCGATCGAAAACGCTGTTTTACTGATGAAAGATATTTCAAAGCACAAAGATTTCCGGGGTGAAAAATCAAGCGAGCTTGTCGAGACAATTTCCAATAATGAATGGATTATTTATTATTTCAATGAAAAATCCCTGATAGCTCCTTCGGTGGATGGATCTTACATCATGACCTTTGAAGAAGACAAGAAGAACAAAACGGCTACTTTTACGATCATGGCAGATCCCACCTTGGTGACAGAAACAGACGCATCGCGAATAACCTACGCAAAAGAGATTTATTCATTCAAGGAACTGCACGGAGATCAACTGGAAATTACCATTAAAACGACGGTTTCACCCGGTTTTAAAGTACCTTCCATATTGATGAAAAAAGCTTTTCCCAAAAAGATTTTTGACAGTATGAACAAATTTGTTGTGCTTGCAAAAACAGAAAAAAGATAAGGATCAAACAAAAAATAATCAGAGACTTTGCTGATTTGAACCCCTAAAAGAAGAAACGATGGAAATTAAAATGGAGATAAAACCGAGGCAGCTGGAAATTATTGAGGCTGCCGGGAAATTGCTGACAAAAGCCGGTGTAAGCGGACTTACGATAAAAAATCTGGCCGTAGAGATGAATTTTTCAGAAAGTGCGATTTACCGACATTTCCCCAGTAAAGAGGAAATAATTCTTACATTGTTACAATATTTACATGAAAATGTAGCCCGGATGATGAAAAACGAACCCAGATCCGGCGACTTTAAAAAAGAGTTTTATTCTCTTTTCAAAAGACTGACCCGCTATTTTAAAGAGAACCCTTATTACGTGGTGGTTGTATTCTCCGAAGGATTGCTGGATGAGAGCGCACCAATCAGTGAAAAAATCATTCAACTGATGGATACTTTGACGCAGCATGTACAATCCCTCGTTGAAGATGGTCAAAAGATGCAATTGATTACAGGCCTCCTTACCTCTGAACAAATCACGCAAATCATCATCCCTGCCTTCCGGCATCAAATGTTCAAATGGAAGGTTACCAATTTTGAATCGGATATCGATTATAAAATTGAGTCGCTGTTCCTCTCACTGATGGAACTTCTGAAAGTACATAAAAAATAATCATGGGCTCATAAAATTAACCAAATGATCACCTCATGCACATGTCAAATAAAGTATTACAACTGAAAACATGGCATTTTGTTGTTGCAACAGTGTTGTTTTACGTTCTGACAATGCTTATTTCCGAGGCCAGAGTAAAACAAATGCCATTGGCGTCTGCGAAAAC
>DHVH01000307.1 GCA_002412555.1 Marinilabiliaceae bacterium UBA5213
TTTGGTAATAAATATTTCCAACAGCCGGGGGGTAAAGGTCAATGCCAAACGGAACGATTGCACCTCCAAAGCCAGAACCAGGGACACATGAAGGGTACCAACCATCGCCGGATGAAAAACTAACCCATCCATTCGACATGATATTGATTTCCGAAAAGGTTTGGCCATAGTAATCAAATTCAAAACCAAGAGGTATTGAATTGACCCATGAGTCGTCGCCAAGTGCTATGGAAGTTCCAGAGGAAGCATCCATCCAATCGATGGGTACCACGGACCAGGAATATCCAAATTCATCAGGACCTCCGCCTAATGTCAAAGGGCTTTCGCTGTATATATCAGGTACAGCTACTCCCTTTTCGTGCATAGGCCTTGCCTCTATCAAGGGCTGTGAGCTATTTTTGCTAGCTCCATCCTTGTCAACTTCAACAATTTCTATCTCATAAACTAAGTTTCCAAGGCCTATATTACTTATGGTTAGAAATTCCGTCGAAATCTGCCCACTGAATAAATCCTCGTTAATGAAAATGGGTTCAACTATTATCTCCGGGACTTGATCCGTAAAATTTGCAACAAGCGTAACCTCATGTGCAGGCATTGTAAACTCAAAATTGCCGGAAGTAGAAATAAGCTCTCCATTTAGCGTCCAGTTCACAAACATAAACCCTTCTGCCGCAGTGGCCACAAGGCTTAATTTCTCGTTTTCAGGGTAGTTTCCCTCACCAACAACTACACCTCCTTCTACAGGATGAGCCAATACGGTCAGTGCGAACCTTTCGTATTCCACAGTAAGTGATACTGGAATATTAGTCACAGGGTTATTCGGATCGTTGGATGTTACCTTCAGTATTGATTCATAAACCCCCTCACCAAGATTGGTTGCATCGTAGGTTACTTCTATCTGGTCTTCCTCTTGTGAAAAGACTGCCCCTGAATAGGATGACAGGCTCAGCCAGCGTGTGCCAAAAGCGCTGAATTTAATGGCCATATTGCTTTGAACAACGTTAGGGTTAATGAATAAGTCACTGTTGGCACAATTACCCATTCCATCGATTCCTAACGGGCTCTCAATACCTAATGAAACTGGAGCTCGAGTAACTTCAAGGTACTGAAAAAGGATGATTCCGGTTCGCTCATGGAAAACCACCTGAAAGGTTTGCGAAACTGTAGAACCATAAATTCGGATATTATTGTACTCCACAATGAACTTTCGGTTGGGAGCCAGACCCTGGGTTTGGTAATAAATATTTCCAACAGCTGGGGGGTAAAGGTCAATGCCAAACGGAACGATTGCACCTCCAAAGCCAGAACTAGGGACACATAAAGGGTACCAACCATCGCCGGATGAAAAACTGACCCATCCATTCGACATGATATTGATCGCCGAGAACGCTTGTCCATAGTAATCAAATTCAAAACCAAGAGGTATTGAATTGACCCATGAGTCGTCGCCAAGTGCTATGGACGTTCCAGAGGAAGCATCCATCCAATCGATGGGTACCACAGACCAGGAATATCCAAATTCATCAGGACCTCCGCCTGAGGTCATCGGGCTTTCGCTGTATATGTCTGGGACAGCTACTCCCTTTTCGTGCTTAGGCCTTGCCTCTATCAAGGGCTGTGAGGTGTTTTTGCTAGCTTCACCCATGTCAACTTCAACAATTTCTATCTCATATATTAAGTTTCCAATGGCTGTGTTGCTGATGGTCAGCAATTCAGATAAAGTATGCCCGCTAAATATATTTTCAACTAGAGTAATGGGTTCGACCACTATCTCAGGAATTTGGTCAGTAAAATTAGCTACCAGACTAACTTCGTGTGCAGGCATGCTCAACTCAAAACTGCCGGAAGTGGATATAAGTTCCTCATTTAGCGTCCAGTCCACAAACATGAAGCCTTCATTCGGCGAAGCCTCCAGTGTTACTTTCTCGTTTTCGTAGTAGCTGCCTTGACCCGAAACAATTCCTCCATCAGCAGGATTAGCCGTTACCCCTAGTGCAAACCGCTCGTATTCTACTTCAAGGGATACCGGTATATCTACGATAGGTTTATCGGGGTCATTGGAGGCAATACGAACAAACGATTCATAGAGACCTTCTGACAAAGTTGTTGCATTAAGCGCTACCTCAAATTCATAGGATCCGCCCCATGGAATTGACACAGCTTCCCTATTAACATTAAGCCAGCCTGACAGCAGAAACCAGTCTATGGTGTTTTGAACCATCTGCATTAAGTCTCCGGACCAGATTCCATCGTACACATCGATATTAATAGCCACAACGGGCTTTTCAGTATGATAGGCAGCAACAGGGTGTCCTGTCTCAAATTGTCCTAATGAGACACCTAAACTTTGGACATTTGAGGAAGACCAATAAATAGAGCCGACCTCATTGACATTTGAAGTGATAGGATGATCAATGAATGTTGTGCTATAGTTACCAGTATAATTAAATGCTGCAACCGACAAAGGCATGTATTCCTCAGTCATAATTCGACCTTCGAGCGTAAATCCACCACCCAGATAAAAGCAACCTGGCAAAAGGCAGACCCGCCCTCCCGCATCAACATAATCAGCGAGGTTGTTGCCAAGCAAGACAGCATTTGAGAACATATAGCCAGAGGATACAACTACAATGTCATAATCAAGTAAATAGTCAACATTTGGGGTAAAATTAATTGCGTCTAGTTCAGCAAAATATTCTACATTTTCTAAATTCTGAAGCGCGTTTTTAAAGCCTAGGTCTGATCCTCCCTTGGCACTCAAATACAGAACCGAAGCGCCTGCTGTTAACGGAACATTTGTTGGTACTGTTAGATTTGATGATTGCTTTAAATCAGAACCTTTAAGATAACAATCCTTATTTTCTGGTAATCTATGTATCAATTCAGGTTTAAGGTTGTTAAGAGTTTTGCTGTAACTGCCGCCATGATTAATATCGACAGTAAGCGTGCTTCCTTCATCTCCCGTGTTATAAAGAGTGATTGTCCTTGCTATTGAACTGCCGCTAAAAAGCTTATCCTCAATAAATTCCGGCTCAAAGGTCAAGGCTGGAATTTTATCGGTGTAATTTGCCACCAGAACTTCCTCATGTGCAGGCATCGTGAACTCAAAATTTCGAGCAGTGGAAACAACCTCTTCATAATGTGTCCAGTTCACAAACATAAAGCCCACATTGGGAATTGCCTCAAGTGTTACTTTCTCATTTTCGTGGTAATTGCCTTCCCCAGTAACAACGCCTCCTTCCACCGGATTTGACGATACTGTTAGTGCAAAACGTTCATATTGCACATCAAATGATACAGGAACATCAATCACAGGGTTCTCTAAGTCGTTAGAAGAGATACGAATGATTGTCTCATAAACACCTTCAATTCTGTTTATTGCATCCAGCATAACTGTAAGTTCAAAAGATTCATTCGCTGTCAAATTTATCTCTTGAGCTTCGAAGTTAATCCATTCGTAATTATTCCTTACACCAACATCGTCAATAAACCATCCGGGATAGTTGTTATAAATGCCGTCATGCGTATCGAAGTAGAACCTTATTCTAATCGCCTCACCAGCATAAGCAGTTAGATCGACAGATGTTTGCACCCAGCCATTTGAGCTTCCGGAAACGCCCGACCTAACGGAAGTCCATGTGTTACCATCATTGGTTGAGATGTCAACCTTGCAGTGATCATAACTTTGCTCAGTAGTGTAGTTTTCCCAAAAGGAGAGTTCAATTGACTCAGAATGATTAGGTAAATTAATGCTTGGTGAAATTATGGCATTATTGATTCTTTGTTGATTGTCGTAATGAGTCTCACCTTCCAATCCGCACCAGAGCGCATGGGATGGACTAGAATAAGAGAGTTCTGAAACATGCCACAAATCCGCCGAGGCATAAGCCTCGGTGTACCAGCCCTCAGAACCGTTCTCAAAATCATCGTAAAAGATGTAGGAACCTTTGTTGGAACCGATGGGAGATGTATTAGCTGGAACATCATAACTTCCAGAGAATAAAACGCGCTTGTCAGGCCTGTTGCTATTCAAACCCATCATGTGGTTTTCTGATACAACCGGTAATTCAGTGTTGGAACCAGTTTGGTCTTTTTCTTCATGCTTTGCTATAGAAATCAACAGATTGCTTCCCGCATCTCCAGAATTAGTTATTGTGAGGGTTTTGGAAATGGAATTGCCGCTATAGATAGACTCCTCAATAAATGCGGGAACAACTGATATTTCTGGTAACTTATCAGTGAAATTGGCCACAAGCGTAATATCCCGTGTGGGCATCTCAAAAGAATGAGTAGAATATCTTGAAACCTCAACACCATCGAGCATCCAATTAGCAAATATGTAACCGGGGTTAGGAGTTGCACTTACAGTTACAAGCTCACCGTTATAGTAGCCACCATCACCCGATACCGATCCGGCATCTACCGGGCTAACATCAAAGGTAAGGTAACGTTCTTCATACGCTTCAAAGGTTATGTTGTCAATAACTAACTGCGATTGACCCGTACAATCCCAATGCCTGAATGCGATAGAGAGATTCTGCCCCAGGTAACCATTGATGGGTACCACCACCTGCTTCCAGTCTGCATTTTGTAGGGTTTCAGTGTATATTTCACTGAAATCCGTTAGCTCAAGGCTAGAGCTGGATACCAGGATAGAAAATTTCTCTTTGGAACCGTTTGAGTTCCCCGCTTTCACAAAGAATCTTAGCAAAACATTGTTGGCATCGATTGAAAGTTGTGGGGAAATAAGCCAGTTATCGGGTGTTAAGGCGCCCTCTACATAGTCGTTTGAAGCTGAAACAGCAACAAAACTACCATCGGGTGGTCCATAGGATGTCCCACCAATAACCCAGCCCCTACCATCAGAATCGCCATCAACTACTGACCAACACAGTGCTGGAATTTCACCACTCTCAAATGATTCAAAGAAGGGAAGAGGTTGCGCATCACAAAGCGTGTAGGCGGAAGCGTTCCGACCAGTTGAATATTCGTAGTCAGAATTGAAAGAGAATACCCTATAGTAGTGCTTGGTAGAGGAAGCAAGATCTTTGTGGGAGAACTCAGTGCTGGATCCCCTGTAAATAACATAACCCCTTTCGCCAAAGGAATCTCCAGCCTCATATACATCTCCATCTAATGGCAAGCCAAAATTACCGTCGGCAGAAAATACCAGTATTACATCGTTCTCCTCGTCATTCTTTACCCATGAAAGATCAATTTGAGTAGTACTTATCGAAACTGCTGACAGGCTGTTAGGTCTTTTTACGCTACTGAGCATCTCATCAACAGCAATTAAAGAACTATTTGCATTGAGCCTGCCAGACCCGAGCTGATCGATGTAGTTAGGATTATCGATATAGTGATTATCGGTATTATTAACCAGTAAATCCCACAAATCCGTATTGTCCATTGTAAGACCATTCCTGTGGGCATAAGATACCAGGAGAGCGGCCACGCCCGACACATGAGGGCAGGCCATTGAAGTCCCCTGATAGAATTCGTAACTGCTACCTGTAACTGTACTTAACACCCCTCTAGAGTTGACTGTAGATGTTTCTCCCCCAGGAGCGGAGATGTCTACCCATGCGCCGTAGTTTGAGTACCATGCTTTTTCGTCCTTGTTGTTTGTAGCTGAAACTGACAGGGTACCTTGGTAGTAGCCAGGGTAATAGGCGGCGGAGCTATTATCGTTCCCTGATGCGAATATGGTTATACCCCCATTGAGCACAGTGCCACCACCATTGGCATTAAAATAATCTATAGCATCCAGAACAATCTCTTCATATACACCAGGTGATGTATAGCCCCAACTGTTTTGTGAGATCGCAGCTCCGTTATCGGCTGCATAAATTGGCGCAAGTTCAAAACCACCGGCACTCCAACCAGAGAATACCTGGCAGGACATAAGCCTAATGCCATCGCCTGTGTTGGAACCGCCAGCAACACCAGATACACCAATGCCATTATTGTTTACCGCAGCTACTGTTCCTGCTACATGTGTACCATGGTTTCCGGGAACAACATTGGGCGAATTCTCAGAAAAATTATAGCCGAGTCCAGACCATATATTAGCCGCCAAATCAGGATGATCAAATTGTATTCCATCATCGATAATGGCTACCACCACATCTTGATGCCCCCTTTCAATTTCCCATGCCTCCATCAGGTTGATGTCTTTACCTGCAATTCCATTGCTTTGTCCCGTGTTAAGATAGTGCCATTGTTTATTGAACTGAGGGTCATCGGGAACCCATGTAACATGGATGTTTGTGCTTCCTTGAGTAGGAACACTCTCAACATTTCCAATTCTTCTTTTGGCATAAACAGGTTCGGCATGCTCCACCTCCTTCAATGCAGCAAATTGCTTAACAGCCTTAACAACATCACTCTTTGAGTCAATTTTCAGCTCATACCATTGATGGAATCCCCAAGCCTGATGTCTGTTTCTTTGATTATTGTGACTGGTGGTGGATTTAGCCACAAACTCCTCTAATATCGGTTTATAGCCTGTAACTTTAAATTCCTTGTTAAGTTTATCAATGGAAGCAATCCCTGTTTGGGCAAAGCCACCCTGAGTAGCAGCGATTTTCTTACCCTGAATTCTTTGCTGGGCAAAGGGGGTGATTTTCACCCTAATCCTTCCAGTTTCAAATGCTTCCGGTGACAATTGACTAAGATCAATGGGCGGTCGTTGCCCTTGGGTCACACGATAGCCATCAACTGTAGTTTCATTATAATTTAAACCATTTGGCTTTTTTTGATTGACTTCCTGACCATTAAGGATTAATGGCATAAGGCAAGATAATGCTAAAAAAAGTAGCATTGGGCATTTAGGGTGTTGGGTCTTCATAATCAATAGGACAATTTGGAGTAAGGAGCATTAACTTTAAAAAAAGTGTGATAAACTGCAAGCTACATATTTAAATTAATATTTTTGACTGTGAGCACAAAAACCAACTTTGATATAATCCAATCAAAAAAACATCCCCGTCAAAAGGGTTTATCAACTGAAATAGTGAGGATTGCGTAGCAACACTTTAAGACAAAAAGTAAACTACATATTTTTTTTGTTAACAAATTCTTTGAGGCAAATTTAATTCTTTTTCTCAAAATCCTACTAATTACCTATATTTTTTTTAAGACCTCTACATCATTTCATTTTCACCAATACTACCTAAATATACAGCTCAGCATTAGGGAAATCTGAAAAATAAATTACACTTATCCTTTTTGATTAAAAAGTCTGTTGCGAAATTTTTAGCAGTTCATTGACCGTTTTCCAATTTCTCGTGGTAGCCTTCACTTTTAGTCTGGCTTCAATTAAATTGTTGGTCAGCTTGGACCTTCCGTAACCGTTGGGACAATATAAGTAGATTACCTTATCAGAAAAACGAATGGCTTCTCCTCCCTCCTTTTTGCTTTCTATGGCTTCTTTATCGTAAACTTTTGGTTTTGAAGCCAAAAAAGTTAAGTGTAAAAAAGAGTGCTCTTTGCTCGGGTCTGCCAAAAATGGATT
Source organism: Marinilabiliaceae bacterium UBA5213 (assembly GCA_002412555.1). GTDB lineage: Bacteria > Bacteroidota > Bacteroidia > Bacteroidales > Marinilabiliaceae > Geofilum. The sequence continues at coordinate 7,517 of DHVH01000307.1, forward strand.
GTTGGTTATGACCTGATTCAAGAGGTCAACAGTCAATACGATGACAGGGACTTCAAAATCAAAATCGGTCTTTATCTGTTGGCCAATGCTTTTCTCCAGGCTAAATAACTCTATATCTCCTCCTTTAAAAACCACGTTTCCGCTCTGAACATAGGTTCGAACGTCCTGAAATCCCATATTTTCATATAATTTTCGCAAGGCGTCCATTTTAATCAACTTTTGTCCACCAACGTTAATCGCTCTTAAAGTCGAAATATAAGTTTTCATATTAGGGAAAAACCAAAGTGGTCAAAAAATGTTCAACCATAGAAGATGCTCCACACCTTGCTCAAAAAAATATTATCTTAGTGGATTCGATATCCGATGTTACAAACTCAAAAACACATGAAAATTGCCTTCATGAAGTTCCATACAACAACTCAAAAACAAATTATTTACAAATGAAAATAGCTGTCGTCCAAATGGATGTTGTTCCTGGACATCCGGATATCAATGTGAAAAAGATGCTTGCCGAAATTGAAAAGGCACGAGCATCCGGTGATGAGATGATCATCTTCCCTGAGATGGCAGTCCCCGGCTATTTACTGGGAGATGAATGGGAAAACACGGCCTTCATCAGGGATTGCTTCAGTTATAACGAGGTCATTAAAAACGCTACGCAAGGAATTGCGGCTGTGTGGGGAAATATAGATATAGACACCCGGCAAAAAAACGAGGACGGCCGGATTCGAAAATTCAATGCCGCCTTCATTGCCAGCAACGGCGCCTTTGTCGGCTCAGGATGCATTCACAAAACACTGATGCCCAAGTACCGCGAATTTGACGACGAGCGCCATTTCTATTCACTGCGAAAAGAAGCGGAGGATAAGGGCATGCCCTTATCCGGACTGCTTAAACCGTTTGAAATGAAGTTCAGTGGTGTGAAACGCAAAGTAGGCGTAATATTGTGTGAAGACATGTGGAGCGACGATTACAGCGTTAAACCCATTGACATCTTGCAGGAAAACGGAGCAGAGGTCATCGTAAACCTTTCTTGCTCACCATGGACTTGGCGCAAAAACAACAAGCGGCACTCCGTGGTGCGGAACCACATCCAAAAGCACCCCGTTTATTTTGTGTATGCCAACAATGTGGGCACACAGAACAATGGCAAAACGATTTTTTTATTCGATGGAAACTCAACGGTCTATAATCCGGATGGGAGTTTACAGAAAGTGGCCACCGATTATACCGAAGAAACCATTCAGGCGACCTTATTCGACCAAAATCATCAGGAGCAGGCTGACCAGCCCATCAGTGGGGAACGCGACCGGCAAGAATTATTCACAGGCCTGATCTATGGGATTAGAAAATTCTTTGCCAATTTTCCCTCAAAAAGGGTAGTCATCGGCTTAAGTGGTGGAATTGACTCGGCATTGAGCGCCGCACTGTTAACCGAGGCTCTGGGTGCTGAGAACGTATTCGCCATCAATATGCCTTCTCAATTCAATTCTAATACCACCATAAATGCGGCCCGTCTGTTAGCCGGGAATTTGGGCATTCATTACACTTCCATTTCTATTCAGGATGCATATACAAGTACCATCGACGAACTAGAGGCCGCTGTTTTTGAACGGCTGGATGGTTCCCATCAAAAAGTGCCCATTCAGCTTTCTGTCTTGAACCGCGAAAACGTTCAGGCACGCGACCGGGGCTCCCGAGTTCTGGCAGGAGTGGCCTCAGCTTTGAATGCGGTATTTGTCAACAATGGCAATAAAACAGAAACAGCTTTTGGTTATGCCACACTGTATGGTGATATTAACGGAGCCATTGCTGTGATAGCCGATTTGTACAAGACGGAAGTTTACGAACTGGCACGTTTCATCAACCAGCAAAAGGGATGCGAAATAATTCCTTCAACCATTTTCGATATTCCTGCCTCTGCTGAATTAAACAGCGACCAGAATGTGGATGAAGGAAAAGGAGATCCCATTTTTTATCCCTACCACGACAAGCTGGTGCGTGCCTTTGTAGAATTCCGCCTCGATCCTGAAGACATCCTGCACTACTATTCAGAAGGCACTCTTGGTGCGGTTATTCATTGCGAGCCATCATTGATCGATAATTATTTCAAGGATGCAGAAGCGTTTATTACCGATTTGGAACATAAATGGCGCTTGTTTAAAAACAGCTACTTCAAGCGTATTCAGGCGCCGCCCATCATTGCCGTGAGCAAACGAGCCTTCGGCTTCGATTTGCGCGAGGCGCAAAATGGCACTCATTTCACCCAGGCCTACTTAAAGCTAAAAGAAAAATTGCTTTCCTAAGATCTTGCGAATGACACTATACGAACAATTGCTTTCCGCTTTTCAACTCCACTTAAAGTCAAGGACACAAAAACATCACATGTATCCCGACAGATTTGCGGTTCCCAACGATAAGGTTTCATGGGACATAGAATTTCCTGATTATAGCCCCATAGCCTACAATGCACCCATTGTGCTGGACAAAAATACCCCATGGGCTGATCCTCAGCAGATATCTGATACCATACAGCCCTTCAAGAGTTTCATGGGTGCGGTGCCTCTCAATTCGAAAGGAGTACCCCTCAACCCAATCGGGCGGACTGGCATATGCGGACGGGGCATTCTTGGGAAATGGGGAGCCAATTTTGCGGTGGATGCCATTATCACAACCCTGAACTCGAAAGACGAGTTACTTCTACTGGCCATATCCCGTAAGGACACCGGGGAAATTGCCTTTCCGGGAGGCATGGTCGATCCGGGTGAAGCCCCTTTGATCACCCGAAACCGGGAATTATCAGAGGAACTCTCATTGAGCGCAACAGATTTGGCACATCCCCTTTACGAAAACACTGTATCACAAGGATATGTGGATGACCCAAGAAACACCGACAATGCGTGGTTGGAAACCACCGCCATTCATACCCATCTGGCCTTCGATGTGACACAAAAAATGGTCCTGAAAGCTGGTGACGACGCTGCTGATTACGCATGGGTTAAAATCTCAAAAGAAAGCGTCGGTCGCCTATATGCCAGTCATGGCCTGGTGCTCATGGAGGCGTTAAAAAAAATGGAATATAGCAGGCCGGGTTCAATCTCTCAAATCATCGCTGCCTTTCAATAAGGATTTTGACGTACCAACACCCTAAAACAAACAGAATGAAGAGAAAAATCACCGCTTAACTATTTTGTCAAATCGACTGTCCATGCAAACGCTCAAATCGGTTGTCACAAATTGCCCATCGTAATACAGACTAAAAATCGTTGCCGGAGTTGGAGCAGATTGTGCTTTCGCCATGGTATCTAGTTTAATTACCTTTAAGGGCAAGTTTCGCTTTTCGGCAGTTTCAAGCAAGGAAGTGGTTACATGGTATTCTGAAAAGGGACAGCGATTGGAATAATAAACCACAAGTCCGCTTTTGTACTCAATTTCAACAATTTTAACGGAGTCTTTAAACTTGGGGTTAATGGCATTAGGGTTGATCTTCTTAACCAGCAGACTGAAGCCCGAAGATAGTTTTTCGCAGGTCTCGAAACCTTGTGTTAAGAGCCATTTGGTATCGCTCATGAAATGAAACTTGCTCGTCCCTGTCACCGTGACCAAGCCATTTCTTCCCTGAGCTTCGGCATCTTTCATCGCCAGCCTCAATAATTCTTTACCATATCCCTGACCTTTGTATTGCCCCGACACCCAAAAACAATTGACCAACAAGTAGTTAGGTGCTTCCACCGGCACCCAGCCATTCTCAGCAGGCCCATACTCTATAAACACTTTCGCCCGGGCATCCAATCTGCGAAAAACATACCCATTGTCAAACTCCCTCTTCAGCCAGTCCTTCTTCAAAGCATAACTGTCTTTGCACTTTTTGTCAGAAATGGCACAACAGATGTGCTCTTTCTCAATATTTGAGCGGTCGAGGGTAATAATATTTTCCATTTTCATGCTGATATTTTATGGTTAAAAAGAGAAACTGCCAGCAGGCAGTTTCTCAGAAGGTTCTTTTAAATGGGTTTTACCGGAACGCAGATGTCCACAATAAATTTTCCATCCTTTGGTTCCTCCGGATACACTTCAAAACAAGGTTTATCATCGGGCTGATACCCGCTGGTCGGGAACCACTGACCATAAACCCAATCCCATGCTTCCTGAAAATCCTGAGCCGTAAGCTCAAATCGGGCCACGACGTATTTCGCGGACTCCAGCTCCATCTTCCCAACTTCACCATCCACTTTAGTATCAGCAGGCACGGTAATACAAACGCTCATCCTCAGCTTGTCCTCAATGGTCACATTGGGGTCATCATGATAAATAATCAATGATTTAAAGTCGTCACCACCAATTAAACCACGCGGTCCGGCCCAGGTAAACAACCTGGTCCATATGCTTTCAAATAGTTTTTCATTCCCCTTGTAGGGGCCAATGTGCCTGATGTAGGCAACAGTCATTTTTGGAAAATCCTTGATCTCCACACTTTTGTTTAGTTTCATATTCGTCCTCCATTTAATGGTTTTTAAATCAGGACAAAGATAAAGCGTGGCCTTTTCATCGCTTTGACGACCGTTGCTGTGCTGTTGACTTAAATTGCTATTATTGAATTTCCGGTCCCTGTATTGTGAAGCTGATATCTGAAAATGTCTTTTGAAATTTCTGGAAAATATCGAAACATCTGAAAACCCACATTTATAGGCTATTTCTGAGATGCTCTCATTTTTATTTGTCCGGACAAGCATCGCCGCTTTTTCCAATCTCACCCGTAAAATAAACTGAAAAGGCGTTTCCCCAACAATGGATTGAAAAATCCGATTAAAATGAAACTTCGAAAAGTTCGCCACAGTGGCCAACTCTTCCAATGTCATCGGCTTCTCAAGATGTGATTCAATATAATCAAAGGTCTTGTTGATACGAGACAGGTATTCTGAATAAAGCTTTTTAATCTCATTCATCGCTAAATCCCTAAAGTGATATGGTGCTTTACCTTGTGATAAAGCAAAGTCGCTTTGATGCATGCCTTTAACTCCATTACAGGAATTTCCTGATTAAACTGAAACACAATGGCCCTGTTTCCCTCGAAATGAAATTTCTCATCAAAGAGGGTTCTAAACGTATGCACCAGGCGACTGGTGCATTGAAAATACATGGCATACTGATCGGGTGATTTTTCTTTCCAGTCCATACGCAGGGTACTGCCTGTTTTAGTCACAAAACTTGGTTCTCCCCATTTCAAGGTCTCTTCAAGTTCGATAATGGCTTCGGTTTCTTCTGCTGTTTCATTAACCAGATCTCTCAAAAACTGCATCTTACCCCGAACAATATCGGGGTAAGATGCCAATACTTCATTGAACAGCGGGTTTGTATTCAGTATTAACCTTCCCATTGCCTATTCCTTTAGGGCAATAAAAAAATCGACTTCTGCATCCGAGGGGTTTTGAGCTCTTTCTCCATAAACCTCAAAATCTGCTGTATAAGCCCTATCGATATCCGCTTGCCATATTTTTTCCCAATGATTGATCACTAAACCCATCATCAAATCTCCCCTTGCAGAGGATTTTTCGTAGGTGCCGCCCTTAAACGACCGACCTGCCATTCC
>DHVH01000095.1 GCA_002412555.1 Marinilabiliaceae bacterium UBA5213
ATTAGAATACGCCCGGCCTCCATTTTTTCCACAGGTGGCTTGTGTCTGAAAACATTCACAAAGGCCCACATTGCAGCCATGATAGTAATTAGCAGGGCTGCAATTATAAAGAGTTTTCTGTAAGTGGACTTCGCCTCTTTCATTCAATCGGATTTAAAAAAGCCCTGATATTAAGTCAGGGCTTTTTGAAGAAATAAATTGCACGAGTGTTTCAGCTTATCCTTTTTTCACCTTTGAAATGGCGTTGGTCAGTTCTACCTTAATCGCCTCGGCTTTTACGGTTGAAGCAGAAACTTTGTCCTGAGCCGTTTGGTAGTCGCCGTTACTAATCAAGGTGTTGATTTCGTTGACAGAGGCCTCAATGATGGTGATATCATTTTCAATGGCTTCCAGCGCTTCTTTGCCTTCTTTTCCTTTAGGAGCTTCGGCAAGTAGTGTTTTATCTTCAGTAATTAAGTATGACAAAGCAACCAATGATTGTTGAACCTCATCACGAACCTGAACTTTGCGTTCTTCTGCTTGGGCAACCAAAGCAGTTGCATCCGCTGAGATTTGTACCAATTGATTCTTTGTTGCTTCGTAGTTACGAGAAAATGAAGATTTAGAACCTTCTGCCTCAATAGCAACAGTTACAGCATTTAGAGAATCCTGAAGGGCATTGTATTCTGCAGCAAGGTAACGATCTGCTTCAGCAGCTTTAGCTGTTTCCAATGATGCTTTGGCAGCATCCAATTCAGCTTGTGGCAACTTAGCACAACTTGTAGCCATCAGCAATACAACAGAAAGGATTGTTAGTAGAAATGCATTCTTTTTCATTTGATAAATGAGTTTAATAGTTAGTAAATGGTGTGAACAGTATGTTCACTTACTAGCCCTTATGTCAATTACCGCGCCATAGTTTATAAAGCCCTAAAGAACAAATAGATATGCAAGATATGAAAAATAGAGTGAAATTTCATCCATTTTGCACTATGTAGACTTGTATGCACAAAATCAGTAGTTTACGATATTGTTAAAACAAAAATATAGATTTAACTGTAAGAAATCTTTACAGCTGTGTAAAGATTCTTTTCATGTGTCTATAATTTGTTTTTTAATGGCCACATGGAACTCCCAAATAATCATTCTCCTGTGTGAGAAATGTTTGCTTATGGCTCGTTTCACCTCGACCCGTCCGTTAGGTTGAATTTGTTCACCCGTTCGTGGAGCATTACCCTGGAAATTCCCAACAGTTTAGCGGCTTGAAGCTGGTTCCATTGAGTTTCTGCAAGCGCCCAAATTAATAGATCCTTTTCAAATTCGCCAACAGCCTTTGTATATATTTCGCCCGGTTGTGCCATTATACGCGGGTTAAGGTACGCGAAAAGTCTGGCGTTTTCGGTGGTTGGATTGGTAACAGGTAATTCCTGTCCGTCCAATAAATCCTCCACACCCAAGGTGCTGCCCTTGGCCAGAATGATAGCCCTTTTAATGACATTCTCCAATTCCCGTATATTGCCTGGCCACGCGTGATCAATCAATTTGGTGAGGGCATCTGGATTTATAGTAAGCACATTATTCCTGGTACTCCCTGAATGCTTTTCGAGGAAGTGCTTCACCAATATCGGAATATCCTCTTTCCTCATCCTTAAGGGCGGCAGCGATATGGTTATTACCTTGAGACGGTAGAACAAATCTTCCCTGAAGGATTTGCTTACAATATCGCTTTCAAGGTTCCTGTTTGTTGCCGCTACAATTCTAACATCCACTTTTATGGTTTTTGAACTACCCAGTCTTTCAACCGCACCCTCCTGAAGTACTCTGAGCAGTTTAGCCTGAAGGGAGAGACTCATATCCCCAATTTCATCGAGAAATATAGTCCCCGTATTCGCCTGCTCAAACCTGCCGATTTTTTGTCTGTCAGCGCCAGTAAAGGCGCCCTTTTCAAAACCAAAGAGTTCACTCTCTAACAGCGCTTCGGGAATGGCTGCGCAGTTGATCGCGATAAAGGGGTTGGCCGATCGTTCGCTGTATCTGTGAATGGCTCCGGCAACCAATTCTTTGCCCGTACCACTTTCTCCGACGATCAGAATATTCGCATCGCTGGCAGCTACTCTGCCAATGAGTTTAAAGACCTCTTTGATGGCCGGACTTTCCCCCACCATTGCATTGCTGTCAATGGCTGGTTTGAATAGAATGGCTGGCTGGTCACCCTCTAAGGTGGGCTCATTTGTTTTAATGCCTCGAAGTGCCTCTTCAATCACGGCCATAAGGCGAGGAACGTCAAATGGCTTTTCAATATACTCATAGGCGCCGAACTTCATGGCTTTAATAACCCTGTCGCCAGTGCCATAGGCTGTAATAATAATAACAGGGGTTTTGGGGGAAATGTCTTTGATTACTTTTAGTACCTCAATGCCGTCCTTTCCAGGCATTTCAATATCCAAAATCACCAAATCAGGTTTGTCAGATTTAAAGACTTCCAATGCTTTGTCGGCATCACTTGCTTCTGAAACCAGGTACGAAGCCGTTAACAATTTTCTAAACGAATACCTTACGCTTTGTTCATCATCAACAATTAGTAGTTTAAGCATGGCTGTTAAGCGTTTATGGTTGGAAGAAAAATTGAAAAAACGGCACCATGGCCATCGGGTCTATTCTCAGCGCTGATCCAGCCGCCATGAGACTTGGCTATGCTTTGCGATATGGATAAACCTATACCCACGCCCATGTCAGATTTTTTTATGTAAGGTTCAAAAAGATTGTTCAGAATGGCAAGGGGTATGCCGGGGCCGTTGTCAATGAAACGAATGCCCACAAAGGTATGGGGATCCTCCATTTCCGGATTCTGGATCTTAGTTACAAAACTGGCATTAATGGTGAGGGTTCCGTTATGGTCCATGACATCAATGGCATTTAGAATAATGTTCAAATAAATCTGCTTCAACTGGCCGGAATCGGCCAGTACTGAGCAACGGATGCCTTCAAAATCTTCCCTCACCATAATGTTGTTCTTCTTGAAACGTGGTTTGAGTAACTGTAGGACGTCAATGAGTGATGCTATGGGATTAACCGCCACAAGCACCGGGTCGGAGGGCTTGGCAAACATAAGAAAATCCTTAGTGAAATTTTCCAGACGCTCTATTTCTCTGGAAATTATTTCCAGGTCCTCTTTGACTGAGGTCGAAACTTCCTCATCTTCCTTTATGGAGTAAACCAGCATTTTAATGGCTGCCAAAGGGTTGCGAATTTCGTGGGCAATAGTAGGCGCTATTTTTCCAAGCGCAGTGTGTTTGTTGGAGTGTTGGAGTAATTCCTTGTTTTTCAACAAATCTTCATTGGCTTTATTGGCTCCATCTATTAGTTTCCTTATTCTTTCTTCCAGCTCATTAATGTCATTTCTGGGATTAAAACTTACCTTTTCAAGCACCGCTTCTCCCGATGCATTTCGCACGGTTAATACCAGTTGATTGATGGGTCCAAACAGCAGTCTCGATATTAGCCACCCCAAAAGTAAGCCGGTCGTTATACCCCCGATACCAAGGATGATAAGTATCTGAAAAATGACATTGTTTGTCCGCGCCAGCTCCATTTCATACCGAGCTTCAACCGTTTTGTTGAGTTTTATAAACTCATTGCTTTTTTGATGAATAGTTCCCAGCAAATCCTGAGCTGAGTGCAGAAGAAGCGCGTTGGCTTTGGTAACTTCCCTTTTCTTTAAATGAGTAATGGCGACCAGTAGATTTTGTTCATAATTGGAAAACAGGGCAGAGATTTGCTGCAATAAGATTTTTTCTTCATTGTTTTGGGCACCTTTCCGCGCCCGTTCGAGGTGAATCGTAAACCTTTCCTTATGGTACCCCAGGGAGTCCAACCACGCGTCTGATTTATTCACGAGGTAGGTGTAAGTTAAGCCTTTAATGGCGGTTAACTCATTGTCCATTTCATTGGCTTCGTTGACAGCAGTGCGCGCCGATGTAATATAGGCTTCCGTTTCCTTTTGAAGCTTGTAGGAGTAGGCAATCAACAAGAAAACACCTCCCATAATAACAGCAAGAATCAGAAGGACCCAGATAAAAAGGCGATAATTGAATATAGGCTTGGTAAACATACCGTTTATCTTTCTTGCAAATTTGCGATTTAAAAGTGAATTTGCAAGAGAAAATCCTGAACTGTCCTTCCAGAGAACTATTGCATGCTACATTTCTTAGACATATTATACACCATTCTACATATAGTCCTTATAGGGTTTAACCTAGTTGGATGGATATGGGCGGGAACCAGAAGAGTACATTTTATCAGTCTGCTTGCTACTGTGGTTTTCTGGTATGTGGCAGGATATTGGTATGGCTGGGGATATTGCCCTCTTACTGATTGGCAATGGCAGGTGAAATATGAGTTAGGGGAGCGTAATCTGCCTTCTTCATTTGTAAAATACATAGCAGATAAAATTACCGGAGGTGATATAAACGCGGATCTGGTTGATGGGGTTACCTTTGGTCTGTTTATGCTGGTTATCGTACTTTCTGTCTATGTTAACTTTTTCAGAAAGAGAGCCTCTAGTGGATAGTCAATGGATCATCTTGGTAGGAATTTATAGTGGATATGTTTGTCCTTAATGCAAAAATCATGTAACTTACGGATTCGGAAAACTACGCCATCAGAACTAAAATAAATGAAACAATTACATTCCGCAAAAGGGTATATCCCTTTTGACCCCGACTATTTTGATCAGATCGACAAGGCCATGAATCTCACCTGCAAAATTCATTACTTTAATGCCGATGGTCATGTAATGGATGCAAAGGGAACTGTTACCGGCAGCTACAGTCCAGACAATTTCGCCCACTTTGTTGTACTGGACACCGACACCGCTATTCGCCTGGACCGGATCATTACCTTAAACGGAAGCCCGGGACCAGCTTATGAGGAATACGACCTCTTTGCATTGCAATGCCTTACTTGTATGGGAGGGATGTAAGAATGGAACAAACTGCCGAATTCTACAATTCCGTTATTCAGTATTTTAAATTGAATTACATCAACCTTGGATTTATTCTTTTGTTTGTTGTTATCGGTTTTATGGTAGCCGAATTTGTCAAGCGCAGAATAAGAAGTCGGATTACAAGAAGAGCTACTAATCCTATAACCGCTACCTTCATATCCCAAATAATCAGTTTCACTCTTAAGACCTTTGTTGTATTGATAACGCTTTATATGCTGGGGCTTAACGCTTTTACCAACAAGGTGTTGGCGGGGGCGGGACTGCTGACCTTTGTGATTGGTTTTGCGCTAAAAGATATAGGGGAGAACTTTTTGGCCGGGATTATTCTCGCCTTTAAAAGTCCTTTTAAACTGAACGATTTAATAGAAGTCAATAACATAGTTGGTTTCGTACAAGACATAAATATCCGGGAAACCCTGATTAAAACCCCTGATGGCAAGGATGTCTTCCTCCCGAACTCCATCATCCTCAAAAACCCCATGTACAATTACACCATGGATGGCTTTTTGCGTTATGAATTCATTGTCGGCATTGCCTATGGAAATGCTCCTGCTGCAGCCATTAATTTGATACTTGGGACAGTCAGCAAGGTTAATGGCGTTCTAAAAGGAGAGCGTAAGCCAGCAGCTGTAGTTCACGAATTGACTATCAGCACCATAAACATACGCGTCCTGTTTTGGGTCGACACCTATCAATCGACTCATAGAGCCCTGCATAATACCATCCGCTCACAAGTGATGGATGCTGTTGTAACGGCTTTGATTGATAAAGGGTTCAGTCTGCCAGGCGCCATTGTTGAGCTAAGAAACTATGATCAATCGGATTTTGAGCATCCGAAAGATGATGTTTAAATGAAAGGCTAATATCCCAACTTAATTTAAAAGCTTATATATCAAGCCGAAGCGTACTGTGGAAATGCCATCCGCCTAACGCAGCCTCTGTCGAACATCAAAAAGTTAATACCTTGTCGCTGTCGACTACCCAGTTAGCCAAAAAGTCCATTGTAGATTTATTAGCACCCTCAAAGTAGGGATGGTTCTTGTATATGCCACATCTGGCCATGCAGGTGCCACAAACCTCCACCGGAACACCTTGAGTTATTAAATCCTTTAACATTTGAGAAAGGTCCTGATCGTAGCCTTGAGGTGGTTTACATATGTCTCTGGCCATATCAACCGAATCGTTCATTAAGAAGATTCTTACCTCGTGGCCCTTTTTCTTTAAAGTATCGGCTAGTCTCAGGCCGTTCCAGGTAACATCCGTGTTATCGTAGGGCTCGCGATTAAAAATGATTAGTATTTTCTCCATTTTGCTTTTTGTGTTATTAAAATTTTGATACCAAATTGGCAATAACTTCAACGGCTTTATCCATTTCATCAAAAGTGGAGTATTTGCCTGTTGAAATTCTGACGGTACTTACTGCTGTTTTAGCATCCATTTTCATGGCTTTCAAAACGGGTGAAATATCCACCGAATCGGCGTGACAGGCCGAGCCAGTAGATATAAGGACATCTTTTGCAAGCATTGAAGCCAGCGTAAAGGCGTCAATACCCGAAAAGGCGACGCTTAAGGTGTTTGGGAGCGTTTGTGCATTCAGGGCATGTACCGTAACCCTGTTGCCAAGTTTCTCATTTAGACCCTTAAGTATTCTGGTCTTGGTGGCGAACATGATTTTCGTATTCTTTTCATAATCGCGATGGGCCAGTTCACAAGCTTTGCCTAAAGCCACCACGTACGCAACGTTCTCGGTTCCCGGCCTTAAACCCTTTTCATGTCCGGCCCCAAACATAATATTCTCTAAATGACATCCTTTTCGCACATATAATGCACCTATG
>DHVH01000042.1 GCA_002412555.1 Marinilabiliaceae bacterium UBA5213
AATTAGCCTGATATTATCCTTGCCATATTTTCTGACGTACCATTGATAAGAACAATAATTACATTGTCCCATTTCATCCTCTCTTTCTGTTTATGGAGAGTGGGCGGGGGTGAAAACACCGAAGCACCTAAACACCGCCAGACTTTCGGATGCACTCTGCATTTCTGCCACTCTCCTAATGGGCCCGGCAGGGATCGAACCTGCGCTCTGTCGGTTATGAGCCGCCTGCTCTGCCATTGAGCTACGGGCCCTGTTGCCATGCTCGGCTGTTTTCGCCCTACAGACTCTCGTCTATTGCGCCGATGGTTTTATAGGGACACACGGCATTTCGCAAAACTGGCGGGGTGGCGTTCTTCCCGCCCTTACAATTCTTCTGGGGTAATCAAACCCGCAGTTTCCGCCAGTCCTGCTATTGGCTGGGTCAGGTTATGATCCTGATACATTGGTCAGATGTGGATTTATCCGCACGCTATATGGCGACCAACTCCGTGCACAACATCCAGGTGTTCCCACCACGCCGCCCAGCCATAAATTGTAAATGTTCTGGTGAGGCAGAGGTCATCTACCTCACCTGTCAAAAATTACTCCGGTAATTCTAGCTTGCTTGCGATTTGCGCTTGTGGTTCCTTCGTGATTTCCACAAACGGCAGAGGTACAGTATCTGCTACGGCTTTAGCGTGCTTCTCGATTCCCTTGTCGTCAAGAACAATGAATTGCGGCGCTTCGCGTGTGGCCCATTCCCTGGCAGCTTCCCGGTCAGTAATGCTCGTCTTGGTGAACTCCTTGATGGTCACGTTTCCGCCGGCCAGCTTTTTGTTGGTGTTATCAGCCGCGAATATTTCAAGACTTTGCGATTTGACTTCTGATTCGATTTGGTCAACGATTGCCTTAGCAAGTTCCATTTCCTGCGTTGACCGGATGTAGTCGGTGTTGGCGTGCAGTCGCTCATCGAATAGCTCGATCAGCTCCTGCCGTGTCTTGCGTTCAGCTTCGTATTTGTCGCGTGCTTTTTTCAGCTCAATAAGTTTGGTTGTTAATTCGTCCATGTTATCCTCCTTTCCTAGTATGCTTCTTCCGGTTGGTCATCAAACTTCCCATACCGCTCAATATCTGCATAGCCAGCCGCCTTTTCGGGTTCCATTCCACCATCCCGCGCTGTGCGGTAAGTCTCGACCCACTTTAGAATTTCTTGCACATCCATGCTAGGCTCAAGTTTATTAGACAGGTTTAGCATATTTGCAACTTCTTGTCCGTGGATATCGTATTTTTCAACAATGGTTTTGACTTGGTCAGATTTCCAAGATTTTCTCTTTGGTTCAGCTGGCTTCACTTCGTTGTTGGCGGGTTGGGGTATGGGTTGTTTAATTTCGTTGTGAGATTCTGGAATCCATTCCGCACCACTATACAACCAATCGATAAAATCGTCCCAGAATTTTCCATCAGGTTTCGTGGCTACTTTGTCAGCCATAAATTTACATCTTGACTTACTGACCGCGATGTGATGATCAACGTCCATATCGGCCATGATAGTAAACTCATATTCCATGCCTTGGCGTTGGATAGGCGCCATTCCGACTTTTCTGATAACAGTTTTGCCGCGATCATCTTTTTCTTGAATGTATTCCATTTTTGACCGCATAGTTGCAACGATGTGTGCCGGACTTTGCAAAATAGCATCTACCATTTTGCGGTGTTCGGGTGTCACGTCTCGCCACGCCGCCCAAGAATTTCCCTGAATACGCGTAGCCGCTTTGTCAACCATTTCCAGGGCGCCGCCCTCACCCTCCCATGCATGGGACAGGCTATCAATTACAATAACCTTGTATCCAGCCTGTTCCGCCGCGTGTATAGCATTGTAATAAGCTTCCGGATTATAGGGCGACTTCATAATAAGGACATCAAAGTCAAACTCGTCCGAATAAAGGGAGGCTGATCCATTTTCTGTATCAATGAATGCAATCCGAGATTTTTCCCTTTTAGCAAGTTCGCTTGCCAGAATTAGGGAAGTATACGTTTTGCCCGCTCCGCTTGGCCCATCAAGTGCCACCCGCGCACGCGATTGTCTTTTTGTTGCCTTTGTAAACTGGTTTGTCATTTTTTTCTCCTCTCAATTCCTCTTGATATTCTTGTCGATCTGATATTGTGCAGGAATTCCTTATGCACAACTGCGCTACCAACCGTCATCGGCCCACCGTGAGACCATGATGTAAACGGCTCTTTGCCCTGTAATGCGCTGATGTGTACCTTGCGCTTGTCCCACGGGAATGGGGTAACTCTAACGGGTATGCGTCTTTGGGTGTACTCTGCGATAATCATTCATTCACCACGTTTTTTTAGAAATCTTCTTAGGCGCAGCGGGAAAATCGACATTTCATCCCAGTAAAAATCAAGAATTTTCATTCGCAGAAACTGAGACAAAGTTAGCTCGCCGGTGCCATTACAAAACCAGCACTTCCACGGCTGGAAAGCATCTGGTCCGCCGGTAGCGTTACAATAAGGGCATAATCGCGTTTTCATTCATCCTCCGCCATTTCCATCCCACAATTTGGGCATTGCCAGTGATAGCCATTTTCGATTTGGTCGTACACGCCATGCACCAATCTCTCGGTATATCCATCATCGATACGTTCCATCGGCGTGTCGCATTTGGGACACGCTACATCAGTAATACCGGTTTGATCTCCAACACATAGGGTTTTCATTTTTCCTCCATAAATTTATTACTGCGATCATCATAGCAGGTTCCGCGCAGTTTGTCAATACCCAATAATATATAACTGGCTATTGACTTTTGTCGCAGAATAATATATTATTAGTCCATGGAAAATAAAAAAATTATACTCAAAGGGCGGGAGTTGCACGGAGACCCGACCCAAAGAATCAACATCCGGGCATTGAGCCTAAAGGCAAACATATCCATACCGGCCATATACAAAATGTTGGATCGTCCGGAGGAAATTAAATTCTTGGACATGTCCATGCTGTACCGGTACCTTACCGCCGGCCTGGGTAAGAGCGACGCCGAGGTGCTGGAAACACGCCTTGGGGACATATTCGAGATACGGGAGGAATAGATGATACACAGAATAAAAACCCATATTGCTAATTATTTGGGCGAATGCCGTAAATGTGAGCACTGGCTAGGCGTTGGGATTATGGCTGGGGATGACGAGATATGTGAGAAGTCGAAAGAGTTTTGCCCGCTATATGGAATCAAGGACAATGAAGAACACCTTGTAAAAATTGTTGGCGAGGAGGAATAGATGAAATTTGAAGAGGTCGAAAAACTGACTGCCGATGAGGTGCGGGTGGCGGTAGCGAAAGCGCAGGGGTATAGTGTTTTTGCTACCGGAATAAGTCCTGCTGTTTGGGTTTGTGATCCGCACGACTGTAAACACTATATAGAAACAGAAAATAAAGTCGAAGCTCTATTAAAAGTTGCATGTGATATTCGTGATCCCCGCATGTATATGGAGTTGATGAATGATCTCTGGAAAAAAGAGGGGAATATTGCTTTTGATTCATGGTCAATTGGTTGGAATTGGTTGGGACTGCCTTTTGGGTTTGCAGATTATATTGAATACGGTCCAGACAAAGAAGTGAAAGACCTTTGGGAAGCCATCGCAAGGGCGTGGCTGGTCATTTGCGGGTGATGCCATGGTATTACCAGAGCTAAAATACACGAACATTGAACCGGGTTTTGAAATTATCTACGCCCCTTTCAGCGACAGCACCGCGGAGATCATTAAGCGCATCATCCTGGAAATCCTCTATAAACACCAGGGCTACGATAATCGCATTATTCGCGGCACGTTGCTTTTCCAGATTTGCATGGCTTGGCAAAGCGATTACAGCTCCATCCTGTTTTTGACCGACCGCAAAATGAGGGACATGATCGAGGAGCTGCGCTGTACGTCTGTTTTGGGTTCAAGGATCTGCTCCACCAGCGGCAACAAGGGCGGGTATTTTGTAGCCACGCGAAGGCGCGAGCTGTTGGCAAACCTGATGAGCGACCTCAGGCAGGCGCTGACTATCTGGCGGCGGGTCAAGGCACAGAAACGCAATTCTATCAAGGCATTTGCAGTGAATGATTTTGAAGAGCTGACGCAGATCAGTTTATTTTGAATTGGAGGAACGATGAAAAAACTAAAATATTGGTTAGATTATATTATGCCATATAAAATTCAGAAAACATACGAATACGTTTTTTATAAATGGCAAAAAGTTCTTGCATTTTACTATCGCGGAAAGAACAAAAACACAATTCCTCATTGGTTTCAATATGAGTACACAGAGTGCGTTTTGTGTGGACAAGAGGATGGTTTTAGGAATTACATGTACGGGAAAAAACCAAAAAACGGATGCGTGTATTTTATTCGCCACGAAGGTGCTTGTGAAAGCCATTTTTAGACTATCACTATGACCTTCTCCCAGTCCGACATCGACCGCGTAATGCGTGAGCAGGGATATAAGTGCTACTGCTGCGGACGACCGTTTGACAACTCGATGGACGGTAGGCCCGATGTCCATCATGGAGTAGTAACCAGAGACAAGAGATTTTCAAAGTGGCTAGACGTTGCGGAGAATGCTATCATAATCAGGCACAAGTGCCACACTACGGATCACGGACGCTTATCAAACTACGAAACCCGTAAACGTGTCTATGAGTGGAAAAAACAATTTTACGACATGGAAGCATGGCTAGACAGTATTCCCATGAGGTCAAAGGAGAGGTTTGATGCTTGACATCACCGGCGGAGTGTGTATAATGGGAGGTATGAAGCGCAGTATTTCGGTCAATTTTGTTAATAAAAAACCATCTGTAGGCTATGCTTGTTCGCACTTTGACCGGTTGCGCTTCAGGCAAGCATGGCCTCCAGGTGGTTTTTTGATTTGAGAGGACACCATGAAGGGAAGTGACAAAAACTACGTTTACATAATAAGAGCGGGAAACTTTATAAAAATAGGCGTTACAAACAATATAAAGCGAAGAATGAACCAAATAAAACCTTATTGCCCGCTTGAACTAAGCTTATTAAGGCTTTACGGCCCACTCACAAGAAAAGAAGCGTTTAATTTTGAATCATATTTGCATACTTGTTTTATGTCAGACAAGATGAAAAATGAATGGTTCAGATATTGGCGTGAAGACGATATTGATATGTATGACGATTTATTTGATGAATTTGATTTTGAAAACGCAGAAGAAATTATAAAAGAAGAGACCAGAATAAAAATGTCTGCCATGAAAGATGTTGAGGCATACAACAAGGCAATGAAAAAAAGGATCCATTTATTTGATCAGCTAGCCAATAACGACGATGTATATTTTTTTATGACCAATATGGAATTGTTTGATTTTTCTATTCCAATATATGAAAATTAAGAGAGTGAAACAATGAGCGTAAGATTAATGTCAATGGTTTTTGATATGGACATGCCAGATATGTCACTAGACAAAAAAACAAATGTGTCTGGTTCATCATTGAAATTTGTACTTTTATCTTTGGCCGATCACGCAAACGATCAGGGCGAATCTTCTTACCCATCAATGACAACTTTATCGTACAAAACAAATTTAAGTAGATCAACATGCATAAACGGCGTGAATGTGTTAAAAAAATATGGGTTTGTAAAGGTGGTTGGGTCAAGCAAGTGGAAGTCTAATATTTACTGGATAAATATAAAAAAAATCAAGGAGTATGAGCGCAAAGATGATGGTCCAGCCACTGGACTAGTCCAACCACAAGACCAAGATGGTCCAGCCACTGGACTAGTCCAACCACAAGACCAAGATGGTCCAGCCACTGGACTTAAACCATCCTTACATCCTTTTAAGAACTCCGAGGTTAACCTCGGAGAACCAACCCGCGTACCTTGTGATGATGATGGGTTAGAGATACCGCAAAAGCCACCAAAAAAGCGTAGGGTAACATCGAACCCGCAAAGCAAAACACCGGCTATTATGGCTTTTAGGCTCCTGACTGGGAAATATCCAAAAGCGATAAACTATCAGGACATTATAGACGCTATTGGTGATGAGCCGGATGAAGCAAAACTCGCGGCGTGTTACAAGGAGTGGTGCGGACGCGGGTACAATCCGGCAAGCATTAAGTGGGCAA
>DHVH01000004.1 GCA_002412555.1 Marinilabiliaceae bacterium UBA5213
CCAGCTCGTTGGTATTTTCGACCGAACGGAGATTCAAATTTTGTAGATACGTTTTTTGTGTCAGCAGGAGGCGTAGGCGTTGGTACGGAGAACCCATCCGAACGCCTACACGTTGCAGGTAATGCCATTTTTGAGGGTAATATAAGAGTATCAAATAGCTTAACAACAGTACCAACATCTTTGATTCGTGCTCAAAATAGCGGGAACACAGGTAGTGCTTTAAATTATGCAACGTTGTTGGTACACGGTGCTACAAAAACAGATGATAATCAACCTTGGCAACAAGTCAATATTGCAAATTCTTATGTAGGTGCAGCCGCAATAGCGATAAAAAACACAGGAAATTATAATCATTCATTACATTTTCTTACAAGTGCTGGTATTACCTCAAATGGTGAGCAACAGCTAAATTCTGTATTCGAGATTACAAGTGCAGGTAACCTCACCGCCTCCAGCTCCGGCACCTTTGGAAGTAGTGTTATTGCTGCAAGATTTGTAGGTATTAATGACACTAACAACGACGCAGTTAATGCAGGGCAAGCCAAATTTGATGGATTCGGGGTTTTAGCTAATAGGACTACGGCATATTTCTCAAACGGTGGTGATAATATTAGTTTTCATACTAACGCAAATGTACATTTTGCAGGAAATAGGCCTTTGCGGTTAAATGGTGCAGATTCACAATTCGGGGGAAGTTTACATTCAGATGTTTTTTATAACGGTTTTAGTGGCAGTGGTTGGAAGCTTGAAAGTGGTACAGAAACTCACTTAACAGTTGATCGCCTAACAGTTCGTGGCCGTATGGACATATACGAGCTTATAGTTAATCAGATCAGAGGCACCAACGGTGCACTATGGGTATCAGATAGCGCAAAAATAGCAAGTGTAAGCGGCGCAAGGTTGACAATTGATACAGGCGGTGATACTTCATTTGTTCCCTTTGTCGTGAATGACCTTTTAAGGTGCCAGAAATGGAACGGAAGCAATGTGAAATACTATGTCGTACGTGTTACTGCAGTTGGTAGTAACTATGTCGATGTTACCCTTGTGGCTGGTAGTTCCCCACGTGAGGCAGGAGACCACCTTATCCGAATGGGAAACACGACCGTTGTGGATAGACAAGGAGCCTTATATCTCACATCAAGTGATAATAACGCTCCTTACCTTGATATACTTGATGGAGTTACATCAGCCAGTTTTGCAGGAAAGATAAAAGTACGCCTTGGGCGCTTGAATGGTATTAGCAACCTTACTGGGTATGGCTTATATGGGGAGAACGTATTCCTTACAAACTCTATCCTGGTTGGTGACTTGACCAAAACTGGGAACTACCTTGAATATGTAAATGGTGTCCTGAATGTAAATGGTGCCATTACTGCAACTTCTGGAAATATTGGAGGATCTCATATAGGAAGTGATGGTATTGGCCATGTGCTTAATGGTAATAGCTTCATCGGTATGTTTACCAATCCCGATGCTAGTGCAATAGTTGCTGGTGGTCAATCTTATATGCGCCGTGGATTTGGGTTATATAATTATGATACAGCAATACCAACAACAAATGGAGTTAAGTTAATTCGTATTGGCGCTCTTACAAACGAAAATAATAGCGGTACTTTTCCTTCTACACCTAATTATGGTATTCAGATAGGAACAGGTAAAGGGGGTGCCTACAGAGATATCTTTCGTGCTGATTCCACAAGGGCATTCATCGCCGGTGTAAACTTCGATGCTGACAAGATGTACACCTCTGGTTGGACACTACACAAGGACGGCTCTGGGAGTTTCGCGAATGAGAAAATAAAATGGAATACAGCTGGTGTATTGCAAGTGGATGGAAGTGTTGTCACCGGGGTGATTCAGTCAAGCAATTATTCAGAAGTAAATAATACAGGTTCAAAGTTTGACTTGGAAAGTGGTGAGATAAGCTTTGCTAATATCATCAGGATAACTACCAACAATTCAAATCAAGCAAATAACAACATCCAAATAATGGATGGTTCACGTGTAGGGACTAAACTTGGTAATTTTGCTTTGTCTGGAACCACTGCTTCCGGAGGATTAATAGAAGGATCTGTCACAGGCTCTACAATACTATATACAGTTGACCCATTTATACTAAGTGGAACTCGTTATATAACATCATCCAGAGCATTAACAACTACAGCATCTAATGCAACGAGTGCATTGTCAGCAGGAATGAGTTATAGTTTTGGATTGAAATTAGGTTTGATTTTCAGTGTTGGAAACATGGTTTCCTCTTCTATATTAGAAGGCGGTATAAGGCCTCAAGATGGCTTTAATGGGACTATTCTTGTAACAGCAGATATTCTTAATGCTTCTACTGGAGCGGTCATACAATCATTTCTTACTCCTGTGTCTGCACATGCACTTACTTCTGTAACACTAAATGGTTCTTTTACTAACCCAGGGACTAATGCTGTAAGGATTAGGATAACAGTAAGCACGGGGCAAATGGGTGTGAGATTCATTGAAACTATAATGGATTCAACTCCTAATTTAATTAGAGAATATAATGTAAATCTAACGATGAATGGTACAGGTTCTTATGTATACATTACAGGAACCTCTGCTATTACAGAGATTTCTACACAAGGATTTCAGAGTATTTGGGGTAATGATAAATATTTCCGTATATCCGATAAGCCCGGAGAACCAGCTTTTATTCAGAGTGCTGGGCATTGGAAGCATACAGGCAGATTTGAAAGCCATGTAATGAGACCTACAACGGATAAATCTGTAACGGGTAATTATACAATAACAGCTACCGACATAGCAAATTTTCAAGTATTTCAATTTTACTCAACATCACAAACAAGTATAATTACGTTGCCGAATTTAAGTAATATGGGTCTTGCTTTTGGTGGAAATGCACAAAATGCCAAAGGCTTAGAGGTTATAATAATCAATAAAAGAAACTCAACTCACCCTATAGCTCCAATAGGGTTTTATCATTGGAATGGAGGGTTAGCTAATACAGGAGGGTCCGACCTTGCAATGGGTGCAGGTGATGTAGTTAAATTTATTTGGTTGGGTGATGTATGGCAAATAACATCAAGAAGTCAATAATGTTTCACTTTTAAAATCAATACTATGAAAGATTTAAAACCATGGCCAGAAGAAAGAGAAATTATCGAAGGTGGCTCTTCGAATGGTAAATCAAATGGTACAGGCAAGCCTTACAGCAAGTCTAAATCGCTAAACAGCCCGCTTTGGATATTCCTTGGTCTTGTTGCAGTATTAATAATTTCAATTCTTATATCATTATGAAAAACGCAACACTCTACATCTTAAAAGAAGTAATTGCAAAAATCAAAGAAAAAGGCAGCAACAAGTTTAAATTGCCCCTCATCCTCAACGAAATGAGTATCGACGAACGTATAAAGGTTTTGGAAGCGCTGCGAGAACCATCAAAGCAATACGATGAGTTTATGAAAGAGAGCAGGGAGCTGGTATCTAATCACTGTGAGAAGGACGAGCAAGGCCAGATTATGCTCTACTCTTTGGAGGGAGGAAAAGGAGAGCGACGTTTCGACCGTGGATATCCAAACATTGTTACGGATATAGAGGTATTCGAGAATAGTTCAGCCAATCTTGAACTTAAATACAAGGGGGCATTAGAAAAAGAGAAGAAGAAACAGAAAGATTTCGAGAATACCTTGCAAGAGGATTGCGATCTCGTTTTGAAAACTATCAATTTCGAGGACGTGCCAGAAATTCCTTACGACTATTTGAAGTTGCTTTTTGAAACCGGTATGATACAAGAATAATATGAAACTAGCATACTTAACTCACACCGACCAGAGCGACCATGGCACATTTGGTGTTCTGGCTTGCCCTGCGGTGGGGTTCTCATGCTTTACTCTTGAATTACCCTGGCGTGAAAACCAAGTAAGGATCAGCCGCATCCCGGATGGTGAATACATCGTCCGGGTTCGGAAGTCACCAAGATTTGGGATTGTCTTTCACTTGACCGATGTGAAGGGCAGAACCTACATCTTAATTCACTCCTTGAATTTTGCCGGTGATGTTTTTAAGGGTTGGAAAACACACAGTGAGGGCTGCATTGGATTTGGAAAATCAAGGGGATGGATAGGTGATCAAAGAGCCATTCTAAATAGCCGACTAGCGGTAACAGAGTTTCAGCGAAAAATGAAAAATGAAACATTTAAATTAATAATACGATGATTGGAGAAGCAGCACTCGGCGTGTT
Source organism: Marinilabiliaceae bacterium UBA5213 (assembly GCA_002412555.1). Lineage (GTDB taxonomy): Bacteria > Bacteroidota > Bacteroidia > Bacteroidales > Marinilabiliaceae > Geofilum. The sequence continues at coordinate 4,235 of DHVH01000004.1, forward strand.
GACCGGATTAGTCGGCACAGTCGCAACAAGTTGGCTCAACATGAGAAGCCAGCGTGAGAAAAACAGTCACGAGGTCCAAATGGTGAAAGTTCAGACAGAGGCGATGATCGCCGAGTCTAATGCGAACATCCGTGTTACGGAGACGCAGGTAGCCGGGGATATCGAAAGGATGGAGGTTGAGGCATATTCCCAAAGTATCAAAGAGGGAAATAAGCAAGCTCTTTCCAACAAGGTCTTAGAGCGGTTATTCCAATCACCATACACCATGCTTTTTGGGGTGATTTTAGCATTTCTGCTGGGGTTCGTTGACTTCTTAAAACACCTGATGCGTCCAGGTTTGACTGCCTACCTTGTATTCGTATCTACTTGGCTTACCTGGGAGGCAACGAAAATTATTCAAGCAAAGCAGGAGATATTGAGCGCTACAATGGCAACGGAAATATTCACCGACATGGTGAATGTTATCTTTTACTTAACCGTAAGTGTAGTTACCTGGTGGTTCGGCGATCGCAGAGTTGCTAAGTTCCTTTACCGATTAGATGACGGAAATAGCCGCAGTAACTAATTTTCATACACAATTATCATGGATCCATTTACCGAGAAATTAATATCCTGGGTACTTATAATATTTTTTGGGGGCTTTCTGATTTACTCAATTCAAGACTTCGTTAAGCGCACAAAGGAATTAACGCCTTTATTTCAAGAGTTAAAAATGGCAGTTGTAGAGCTCCGATCCTCAATTACAAATCAGAATGAAAGAGCTATTGAACGAGAGAGGACTGTAAACGCCCATTTAGAAAAACATGACAAATACCTAAAGTCATTGTTTGAAAAAGTAAACACTCATGACACACAAATCCAGCTTATCCACAAGGACCTGGAGCTGCGTCTTGAAAAAAAAGATGACAATGGAAATAAGCCTTAATTTAATCAAATCAGAAATTCTCGCACACGCTTCTCGCGATGTTGCTGTGAGGGTTCAGTTGTTAGCAGAGAAGGCTTCTGACTTCGAGCTGCTGACAATTACTCCAGACGATCAGACATGGGTAAATGAAAGGATTGCCAATGCTGCAAAACAGCTGTACCCGGATTTACACCCATACGCTACGGCTGCGGTATATGAGGGCCTAAACGTTCAATTTACACTCACCCTTGTTGAGAACTTCAATGCCATTCAGGAGCACACTTTGAAGGCAGCTATCTTTGAGATTATATCAAAAAAGGTAGTGGCTGAATGGTTCCAGGAGAAAGCCCAGGCGGATCTGCATAAGGAACTACTCAAAGAAGTGGGCGGGTATGTGGAGCAAGTCAAAGGGATACTATTCCAATGGCAAGTGTCCCGAACTTTGACAGCTCCACTGGTTGAAGAGGCCATACCTGTATTGGAGAATGATAGGAACTACAATTTTCTGGTAATAGGGATCCCACACGCGGTGATTCTCACCCAGGTGATGGAAGATGTTAACGCGACACTCAAAGCCAGGCTCCCAGGAACTACGGAATATGAGAAATACAAGATTAGCGATGTGCATACTCCAGTGTTACGGAGATCTACCAGGAGGGGTGTAAGTACTATCGCCGATCGTAGCCAGGCCTATGCCATAATGTGGAAGGATGATGCAGTCAAGCAGGATGTTCATGAGGTAATCAGTCAGTTGAAAGGAATTGACAATACGAATACGGACATAGAACCCTATCACATGATCGTATTCCGGATGCCTGAGAATTTCAACCGGCAATCTATTCGGAACATCTCCGAGTCAATCAAAAGTTCTCTTGTAAGCAAATCAATGGGGCAGTATTTTGTAGAAGTGGGGTTGACGGAGATATCACAATTCTACCTACTGCAGGAGCAGAATGATTTAAAGGATATCATGTCACTTCTTCACCGCAGGACCAAGCCATTAAGGCGAAAAGGAAATTTTTTCAACTAATACATACAACAAAATGAAACCAAAAGACAAAGAGGATTTTACGCTTCAAACTGCGAAGAAGGATACAGGAAGCCCAACAAGGTTTTCTGACAGCCTACCGCCTGCAAAAACAACACAGACGAAGAGCAAGCCATCTTCTCACACGCCAAAAAAGACTATTTTTGGTGGTGGGAAATCAAAAAC
>DHVH01000343.1 GCA_002412555.1 Marinilabiliaceae bacterium UBA5213
CATTGCATGATTTCTGCGTCATCTTCATCATACAATACACTAATTTCCAATCCACGTATAAAACGGTTTGCATATTCAATGGCATTATAGGAAGCCTGCCAATAACTGTTAATCTCACTTCCTTCACTGTCGCTGTCAAAACGTGCATAACTGTTGCGTGTAGCCACGTTGTTCGTGAACACCGTCATATCAACATCACTATTGAGAATGAATGTACGCTGGTAAGCATTTCCATAAAGGTTATTCACTAAAATTGAGGCGTAAACGCCATTTAATGCACGGTTGATTTCAGTTTTCTGACCGAACACAAAGTCTTCGCTGTAGGCAGAAGGTGAATCCACGTCGAGAAAATCTTTGCAGGATATACATGCGAATGCCAGTGTAATAAGTGCAAATATTGTTAAATTCTTAATTTTCATAACGATTTTATCTTTAAAATGTAATGTTCGTACCAACAACGAAGCTTCTGCTGCGTGGATAACGGTTGTAGTCCATGCCCGGAGTTAAACCGGTCTGAATGTCAACTTCTGGATCGTATCCTGTATATCCGGTAATAATAAACAAGTTGGAAGCAGAAACGTAAAATCTGGCTCTGCTGACTCCTATTTTTTGAGTAAGATTATTTGGTAAGGTGTAGCCTACAGTCATGTCTTGACAACGCAGGAATGAACCATCTTCAATAAAGTACGAATGGGTTAATTTTGTTGTTACGTCGGCAGGATTCCAGAGGGTGCGCCCTTCATTTAGCTCACGGTACATATCAACAGAACCGTCTAAAAAGTATGCTTTATACATTGTTTCACCGTCTATATCACGTGTATAGCGCCATCCTTTATCCGCAAACTCGGCCAGCCCGTTGTAAAATCTTCTGTTGTTGCCTTCGGAAGCAGCAAGCGTATATGATGTTGCATTGTTAACATCAAAATCAAGCATATAAACAAAGTTCATTGTTAAATCAAATGCTTTCCATTGACCATTTAATCCAAACCCTCCCTGTACTTTTGGGTTGGTATTACCAATTACCGTACGGTCATTTTCGGTAATGTAGCCATCACCATCCAGGTCCTTGAACTTAATCTTACCCGGAAGTGTGGCAATACCCGAGTTGGAGCTGGCCGACACCTGGTTGATTAAGGTTTTATTACGTTCTACACCTTCTGCATCAACTGATGGAGCATTTTTGGATGTTCCATTTTCAGCTGCCGTGGATCCCCAGGGAAGAGCCTGAAGGTTTTGTGTAGGGTCGAAAAAAAATTCATCCATAGAATATAATCCGTCATATATAAAACCGTAGATCAATCCTACTTCGTCGCCAACCCTTAAAGCGTAGTCGTTGAAGCTAGATTTCCATCTGTTGTTCTGATCCCAGATCACATCATCGGTATCGTTCAGTTTGTCAATTTTCTTCTTATTCAAGCCCATCGTAAAATTTGCAGAGAGCACATAGTCACTTCTCCTTAGAATATCACCCGAAAGAGTCAATTCAAAACCTCTGCTGGTAACCTGTCCAATATTCTGCATTTGACTTGTGTAGCCCGTTGCTGAAGGGATGTCTGACTTGTAAAGCAGATCTTTGGTCGTGTTCCAGTATAATTCCGGTGTGATTGTCAGGCGTCCGTCAAGTATCGTGATATCAGCAGCAAGATTACGTGTTAGCGTGGTTTCCCATCTGATGTTTTTATTGGCAAATGTATTGCCTCCTCTATTACCGTACCACTGGTCACCGAATTGCGTTGTTTCACCGAAACCGGGTCCTCCGGTGGAATTAATCGTATACAAGTAACGCCACATGTCATTGTCAATATTGTTGTTACCCGACATACCGATGGCTGCTCTTATCTTTAAAAGATTAATCCATTCTTTATCGCTCAAGAAACCCTCCTCTGATAATACCCACGCACCAGCAGCAGAAGTGAAATGTCCCCATTGATTTCCCGGAGCAAATTTCGTGGAACCATCTGCACGATATGTGATTGAGAGCAAGTACTTGTGTATAAAATTATAATTTGCTTGTCCAAAGTAGGATAGCATGCGATCGGGCGTAGAAGTACTTGTATAGGAATCTTGGGGAGTTCCAAATCCCATATTATCCCATGCTTGTCGGGCTTCAAATGCCCTGGGGAAATAACGATTCTGCTGATAGTTAACCTTGTTTTGGTCATGAAAAACTTCTTGACCGATGAGCATGGAGAAATTATGGTCATTTTTTACGGTGAAATCGTAATTGACGGTGTTCGTCCATATGTATCTGAGCGAATGCCGTTTATCTACTCTGGCGACTGGTTGTGTGTTGTTGCTTTGTCCTTCACTTGTAAGCGCACCCCAAAAACGGTATTGATCCCTCCAATTTAAACCGATGGTAGCGGTTGAAGCAAGAACCAAACCTTCAATAGGTCTCCAATTAAGTGAAAAAGCATTTGAATAATCATAGGAATACTTCCTTTGTTGGTTGATATTTATATCACTCTTTGGATTTGTGTAGGTGAATAGTTCCTCTTCATCAGGATCTGCATAAGCGGGATCGACATACCCATATTCTCGTAAACCATTAGTAGGACGATATTGTAGTACATCAATAATACCTCCTGTACCTATATTATCTCCACCCGCTCCTTCATCGCGACGAAATGTGAACTTTGGATTGATCTGCAGGGTTAGTTTTTTTGAAATGTCAATGGCTGTTTTGATGTTAAGGTTGGTTCTGCGAACTCCTGAACCCATAATAATCCCTTTATCTTCACTCTGGGTTAAGGAGAGGTTGAAACGCATGTTTTCACCGCCGCCTCCAATCGACACGTTGGTAGAATAATTGATCGGATTTTCACCCATCACCTCATCCTGCCAGTCATGAGTAGGTAAAGTTTGGTATAAATCCAAGTCATTGGGGTTGCCAAAGTTAGCCCTGAAAAATTTTGCGTTACTAGAACGGCTGCCATTGCTAGCAGACCACTCATATTGATAACGGGCAAATCTTTTTGCATCCATTAAATCCAGCCTCTTGGATAGATGGCTCGTAGAAAGATGGGAGTTTACACTAACCTGGATCTTACCCGATTTTGCTGATTTAGTGGTCACAACTACTACTCCATTGCTACCTTTTGCTCCGTATATGGCAGTAATAGAGGCATCTTTCAATACATCTATCGATGCGATATCGGTTGGTGGTATATCATTGATGTTACTTACCTGAAAACCGTCCACTATATAAAGTGGCGCGTTACTCTGCGTTACTGACGTACCCCCTCTTACGCGGATATTGATGTCTGCTCCCGGAGCTCCATCCACGGTTGTAACCTGCACACCGGATATTTTACCCTGTAAGGCGACAGCGGCTGAGGTTACAGGAACGGCTGAAATTGTTACACCAGACACTGAGCCAACTGATCCTGTAAGATCTTTACGAGCTATGCTCGTATAGCCAACCACCACCACCTCCTCAAGGGTAGATAAATCCTCTTCCAGGATGATGTCTACATTATTACCGGAAATGGGAACTTCTGCTTCTTTCATGCCAATATAAGAGACGGTCAGTGTTCTGGCAGTAGAAGGGACCGTCAGGGTGTAGTTGCCATCGATATCAGTGGCTGCACCAATTGTCGTGTTCTTTACCCGCACGTTGGCGCCTATGACAGGCTCACCGGAAGTGTCTTTCACGACTCCTTTTATTGTTCTCTCCTGTGCGGTGATCATCAGCGTACAGAGAAAAAATAGTAAACTGAAAAGTAGTTTCAGTTTCGTCATTTTGGAATAATTCATGTTACTTTCGTTTAAAGATGGATAATGAGATAAATTCAAATGTTTTATAAAGTTAACGCCCCCCATATTTCAGGCTTTATATTAGCGTTGTGTAACAAAAAAAAACAGATAATAGATATATTTTGCAATTTTAATCAATATTATGTTCCCCGTGGGGAGATAAATTGGTTTTTAAGGGGTGTTGAATCGTTATTTATTTGATTTCTTTAACGTGATGATAATTCGCGACTATCGATTAAAAAAATCTTTGCCAAGAACCTTTTCCAGGGTATAGGTTTTTGCCTCCTCCTCACCGAGCTGCCGGGACCAGGATACCCTTTTGGTTGCATTTTCCTCCTCCTCACCACATTTGTATTCTGCGTAATTCGTGCTTTCCTCATTCGATGCTTTTCCCCAGTTATGCCAACCCTCCGCTTTAATTACATCTCCCAACTTGCACGCAATAAATACAACATGGGCATAAGGTCTCCAGGGACGACCCAGATAAAATGAATCCGGTTGATCACCCCAGATCCGGCATTGATTGAAAACGTATCCGAAAGGTTGATCCTCGGGGGTGGAGGCTGCTGTAATGTAACCGCTCTGTTTGCAATATATTTCGCATTCATCGAAGTATGCAACCGATGATCCGAAAATAAAATCGACCGTACCTTCAATATAACAGTTTTTATAATATTGTTTACTCCCTGCTTTGTGGGTGTAGAGTGTATCCTGAAATCCCAAAAACCGGCAGTTGTAAAATGAAGCACGGTCGCTTCTCACAATGATGGCTACAGCCTGTCCTACCGGTCCTGCCGCATTTTCAAAGGTAATGTTTTCCGCGCTGAAATGATCGGGGCAGACATATACACTGGCAGAACCTGAGGTGCCAATTTCATCTCCCAACAGGCTTTTCTTCGCTGCGAAGTTGTTGAAGGAGATCACAGTTTTGAACTTGTCTTCACCTATCAATGACAGAGACTGCTTTGTGTCGGGGATGACGATTTTTTCCCGGTAAAAACCGTTCCGGATAAAGATGCGGGTCGGCTGTTTGCGGAAATCGGGTACCGCATCAACCGCCTCCTGCACAGTCCTGAAATCACCGCTGCCATCCTGTGCAACCACAAAATCATACTCTTTGGGATCGATATCGGTTTTTTTCTCAAATATTTTCCATAAAAAGTCGGCTGCATAATTCACCGTGGAGAGGTGCCAGGGGTGAAACAACCAGAAAGTATGCGGTGTATCTTCAAAAGTATGTACCTCTGTGTAGATTCCCAGGCTGTCAAGTTTCGCAATGTGCTCATCACGTCCATTGTGAAAACGGGGTATGGAGCTATTGATAAAGCAGACAGGTGCTGAATGCTTGTTTACCCAGTAGAGGGCCGAGGCAGCATTCCAGTTATCCGGTTTTTCAACGTAGGTCCCGCCAAGCCACTGTGCATCAACAGGCATAATCTCACCCGCATTGCGTGTTTTTTGTGCCCTTTCCACACTCTCCGGATGAATGAAGGTGGAGATGCCATCCATATTTACCACCGCTTTAATCAAATGTTGGTTGTTTTTGGTTCCAATCAATGCGGCAAGCTGTCCCCCAGCGGAACATCCGGAAACAGCAATTTTATCTCTTTCTATCCGGTAGGTCTCCGCATTCTCATGCAGCCATTTCACAGCACAGTTCAAATCTTCTTCCCCTGCGGGAAAGAGCGTCTCCGGTATGAGGCGGTACTCCACGGTGGCGGTGACAAATCCTTTTTGAGCCAGGTTGATGGCCAATGCTTTCTGCATCTCGGGAGAACCGGAGTTCCAGCCTCCGCCATGTATCATCAGCACAGCAGGATAGGAGTGGTCATTGTGGGGACGGTAAACTGATAAT
>DHVH01000263.1 GCA_002412555.1 Marinilabiliaceae bacterium UBA5213
TCCCCAGGACGGGATTGGTTTTTCTATTTCTCTGGTCAAATCAAAAGCAACGGTAAACACCCTTTCTGTGCCAACACGTCTTAAATTGTAGGTAAAAGTAGTGCTATCCACAGTTACCCACCAGATATTTGAAAAAGCTTCCGGCAGTAATTCAACCGTTTCCTGATCGGCCGGAAATACCTGCATACCAGTCTTCCCATGGTTGGTTGAAGTTCCGCCATACATGGTAATTTCATCATTTTCTCCATCTGCCATGCGGTGATCGTGCTTCAACTCAATGCGGCCATTCATATACTTGAAAATCCAGGTTCTTGAAAGGTTATCTCCTACGTTAAAGGGAATCAAAATTTTATCGTCATCGCTGTAAAGGACATGCATCACCAATTTTTTACCGGCAAAATCATCATTGGCGGGTGCAGTCACCAACTGACCTTCAAAAGCCTTGCCTTGCAAGGCTTTTAACTGATTCCAAAATTCTCTGGCAACAACATTGTCCACTGCATCTACGGCTTCTGTTGCCTGTTTATGTGCACCATCGGTGGAAGCGGTTTGGCATGAAACCCATACCGCACTAAATAACAGAACTACTAAATACTTTTTCATAACCAGGGTGGTTTTTGTTAAAACGGTTTATTTGAGATTTATCGACCTTCCTTCTTCTGCTGAAGATTTGGCCGCGTCTAATATTTCCATTACCACCATATTGTTTTCCAATGAAGAAAGGTCGTAAGGGGCCAATGTAATTTCCTTATTAATGACCGCTGCAAAAAAAGTAAATGGATCATCATAGGGTGCGGGACGGTCCTTCAGTTTTTCAGAGGTTTCGGTAAAACCATCATAGCCTTCTGCTATGCGCATGCGTAAATCGTGCTTATTGTCGGCATAAATAACACCAGTTGTGCCATAAACCTCCATGTCCTTTCGGCCAATGGGCCAGTTCCAAGTGGCTTGTATCGTTACTTTTGCCTGATTATAGGTAAGGATAATCGTCACCTCATCTTCTACCATAGGATTGTTTTCTGGTTGAAACTGCTGCGTTACAGCCGTTACAGAAAGCGGTTTTTCCCCCTTCATCATCCATGTAGCAATGTTGGCCCCATAGCAACCAAAATCGATCAACACACCCCCGCCATTTTGAATGGGATCGGTCAACCATTCCAAAAACTCCTCATTTACACCAATTTTCACGGGACCTCTGTGGCCGTCGTTAACGATCAGATGACTGAGTCGGCCAATGCTGTCATTTTTAAGCCATTCATTGGCCGTATGCACCGTGGGGTACCATGTGGTTTCATAATTCGTGAGCAGCAGAATGTTGTGTTTTTTGGCCAGGGCTTCCATTTTCTGGGCATGGTCCAGACTCACCGCCAAAGGCTTCTCAACCATTACATGAATACCCAAAGGGGCACATTTTTCTACTATCTCTAAGTGCTCGTAAATAGTCCCAAAGGCCGTAACAGCCTCCGGTTTCGTTTTCGCAATCATTTCTTCAATGGTAGCAAATACCAAATCCATCGAATAGCCATGTTGCTGCGTATAGCGCAGCGCCAAGTCTTTATTGGGCTCTACTATACCCACTATGGTCAGCTTATTATCCACCGGTCTTCCCAGAATCCAATGTACATGGGTATGGGTTAAGCCCACCACCCCAACGCGCAGGGGCGTTTCCTGGCTAAATACAGTAGAGCTCATAAGCATAGTGATCAGGATGCAGAAGAAAATGTTTTTCATGGTAGGCTATTTTTGATTACCAAAGGTAACAATTACTGACTGTAAAGGCTGCATTACACTACGCATAAATTGCGTTCAACCCGACCAATGCGCAACATACCGCCTGCCCATTTGAGCTATATACCATGGTTGTCAACAGTTAATAAACCCTAATTTTACAGGCTTGTAATTAATAACAACCATATGATAAAAACTTACACTCAGCTGAAAAAATATACCCTTATCAGCCTACTGATTTTGCTTTCCGCGCACATAAACGCTCAAAGTTTTGAGCATTACCTGGTAGATAAAACCTTAAAAGCCTGGTATCCCCGGGCCAAAGATGCAGCTTATGGGGGATACCTTTCCGATTTTAAATACGACTGGACCCCTTCCGGTCAACATACCAAACTCATTGTTTCACAAAGCAGGCATTTGTGGGTTACTTCACGAGCGGCACTCCTCTTTCCCGAGGAAGCAATGTATGCCCAACTGGCCACGCATGGTTTTAACTTCATCAAAGACAAGATGTGGGATCAACAACATGGTGGCTTCTTCTATCACCTCGACCGGACAGGCAATACCCAGCTGGATAGCAGGAAGAGAATTTATGGTGAAGCTTTCGCCATTTACGGCTTGAGTATGTACTACCTACTCACAGGTGATGAAGACGCGCTTGATTTGGCCATACAAACGTTTCACTGGGTCGAAGACCATGGTCGCGACAAAGAATACAACAGCTATTTTCAGTATACCTCAAGGACTGGGGTGCCTGTTTTATCAGATGACAAGGAGCACAATAATGTAATGCACCTGCTCGAAGCCTACGCCACATTGTATGATGTCTGGCCCAATCAGCAACTGTATGATGCCATTCATAACATCATCTATCTACTGGACGAAAAATTAAGGAGTCCGCAAGGATTCCTTTACACCTACTTCAAGCGTGACCTCAGCCCTTCATCCAATAAATTTAACGAAGTATCATTCGGACATAATGTGCAAGTCGGCTACCTGGTTCACGATGCTTATCAGCGAATGGAGGAAGAAATTCCTGCAGACATCATGGGTTTTATCAAAGAAATTGTTGACAACACCCTCACGCATGGGTATGACAACGACAAAGGCGGCATATATAATCTTGGTAAATTCAACAATCCTGGCTATTCTATTATTGATTCAGAAAAGAACTGGTGGACAACAGCTGAGGGTTTAAACACACTGTTGCTCATGAAAAAATTATATCCCGAAGAATCTAAATACCAGGAATTATTCGATAAACAGTGGGCGTACATAAAAGAATACGCTATTGACGATGTGCATGGAGGCTGGTATTCAACGGGATTAGATACAAGAGCATCGGCAGCGACTTCCAACAAAGGACACATTTGGAAAACCTCCTACCACACCGGAAGAGCCCTCTTTAATGCCTATATGGATGAATCTCCCGATTGGCAAGCGCCCACCACTATTACGGAGGCTGGAATCTATCGGGCAGGAGAGCTATTACTTGTCAACTGGGAGGCATCCTCTGATGATCGCATGCTTACCGGCTATGATTTATATGTTGAAGGACAACGCGTGGCTTTTACAAAAGACACCTTCCTTTTATCCGACGAGTTTACATTTACCGGTGACACCATTATCGAAATCCGTGCCCGTGATTTCTTCCACAACAGATCTGAGGCCAAAATGGCCACCATAATGGGAAACACCACCTCGGTTAATAAACTTTTTGAAGCCCCCAAATTGGCGCTTGCGGTTTATCCTAATCCTTTCCAAAATAACATCACCATAGAAGTCAGGAACAACACTCTTGATCTTTTAGTTGAGCTATACGCTATGGACGGACGAAAAGTGTACCAATCTTACGAAAAAGCATTGAATAGTGTCACTCTGAATACCGGTCACCTCAACAATGGATTATACATTCTAAGGATTTTTGATGCAAACGGGCAGGCCATCTTTAACGAAAAAGTCATTAAGCGCTAAATTGTTTTAGCTAGGCTGGCTTTAATGGGTCATAGCATGGCTGATTTAACTGATTGAAATCACCACATTCCCCTTTTTGCGTCCTGTGTCAACATAGCGATGCGCTTCTGCCATTTGATCAAGCGGATACACCCGGTCAATAACCGGCTGGATGACCCCTGACTCCATCAAATGGCGGAGCGTTTCCATATCATGGTGCGTAGGGGTATGGGTACCAACCATTACCCTGCATTTACGGGTCATAGAAATCCACATTCCCTGGATGGACTCTTTAATAATGGCCGCACCCAAAATCAGGATGCCTCCCCTTTTTACCAATCGGGCAATTCTTCCAACCGGGAACTTGTTCACCGTTTCAAATACCACATCCCATTTTTCGCTGACGGTCGAAAAATCAACTCTGGTATAATCCAAAACATGGTCCGCACCCAGGGATTTTACCAATTCAATATTTGACGTGCTGCAAACGGCCGTCACCTCTGCCCCGAAGTGTCTGGCCATTTGAACCGCCGCGGCACCAACCGCTCCGGATGCGCCATAGATCATCACCTTTTGTCCGGGTACC
>DHVH01000060.1 GCA_002412555.1 Marinilabiliaceae bacterium UBA5213
AACCCTCAACCCTCAACCCTCAACCTTCAACCCTCAACCCCTAACTCTCAACCCCAAACCCCAAACCCCAAACCCCCATTGCCCTTGACAAATAAAAAACAAATCGTATGTCTAAAATACCTGAACCAACTGAGTGGACACCCTCGCCGGTGGAGCACATCAAGATAAAGAGTAACTTCCTGCGCGGCACCATAGTCGAGGGACTCGCCGATGAGACCACCGGAGCTATTTCCAGTGATGACACGCAGCTTATTAAGTTTCATGGCAGCTATCAGCAAACCGACCGCGACCTGGATGCGGAGCGGAAAAAGCAAAAGCTGGAACCGCTTTACAGTTTTATGATCCGGGCCCGGGTACCCGCGGGTATTGCCACGGCCGATCAGTGGCTGGTGTTCGACCGGCTGGCCGATCATTACGCCAACGGAACGCTAAAGCTAACCACCCGTCAGGCCTTTCAATGGCATGGTATTCTCAAGCGCAACCTCAAAAAGACCTTGCAGGGCATCAATACCACCCTGCTCGATACCATTGCCGCCTGTGGAGATGTGAACCGTAACGTGATGGCTACTTCCAATGAGGGACTTTCGCCTCTGGTGGCTGAAGTGGCAACTTTCGCGCAGACCATCAGTGATCACTTGCTACCTAAAACAACGGCCTACCACGAAATATGGCTGGATAAAAAACTGATTTCAGAAGGCGCCAGCGATGTAGAGCCCATTTTGGGTAAGACTTACCTGCCACGTAAGTTCAAAATAGCCCTGGCCACGCCACCTTACAACGATACCGATGTCTTTACCAACGATATTGGTCTCATCGCCATTGGCGAGAAGGACCAGTTGGTAGGTTTCAATGTGGCAGTGGGCGGTGGCATGGGCATGACCTTCGGCAACGCCGAGACTTACCCGCGATTGGCCGATGTTATTGGTTATGTGTCTAAGGAGGAGGCCCTGCAGTTGATTGAGGAAACGGTTAAAATTCAGCGCGACTACGGCAACCGGGAGAACCGCAAGCTTTCCCGCTTTAAGTATACACTGGACCGGTTAGGCACCGATGTCTTTAAAGAAATGCTGGAACAGCGCAGTGGTATTCGCCTGCAGCCAGCCAAACCCTATGAATTCATACAGAATGGGGATGTGTTTGGATGGAAGCAGAACAGCAGGGGCAAATGGTTCCTGGGTCTGTATGTAGAGCATGGCCGGGTGAAGGACGTTGGTAATTACAAGCTCAAATCTGCTTTGCGCGATTTGGCCCGCATCAAGGTGTGTGATTTCCGGCTCACCGGAAATCAGGGTCTGGTGCTCGGACACATCGATGAAGGCGATAAGTTACAGGTGGAGAAAATCCTCAACAAATACCAGGTCGACCATGTCGATAATCTCTCGGGTCTGCGTAAGCATGCCATTGCCTGTGTGGCACTGAACACCTGCACACTCGCCTTTGCCGAGGCCGAGCGCTACCTGCCACAGCTGAACACCAAAATTGAAGCCATTCTGCAAGAGCTGGATTTGACGCATGAAGATATTCTGATACGCATGACTGGTTGTCCCAATGGTTGCGGCCGACCCTTCCTGGGCGAAATTGGATTGGTGGGACGTACCCTTGGTAAATACAACCTCTATCTGGGTGCTGGCTTTGTGGGTGAGCGACTGAATACCTTATACCGGGAGATGCTCGACGAGAACGAGATACTCGAAGAACTATCCACCCTGTTGGCCCTCTATGCCGAAGAGCGGAACGATGGCGAGCATTTTGGTGATTTCGTAGTGCGCGCAGGCATTGTAGCGCCCAGTCAGACAATAGCCACCTTTTAATACCCAGCCATGAGCAACGAACAAAGACAACGCAGCATATTAAAGGCCCTTTCGTACCGGATTACCGGCTCCTGTTTCACCATGGCGGCGGCCTATTTCCTGACCGGCGAGTGGTTGGTTGCAGCCTCCATTGGGGGCATCGAAATCGTCTCCAAATTGCTTCTTTACTATTGGCACGAAAGGCTGTGGGACAAGATCAAGTACGGCAAAAAGAAGAGCATACCAGAGTATGAAATTTAAAACAGCGCCATGTCTTTTTTACCCCTTTGTCTGCAAATAGAAAATGAACAAATCCTCATTATTGGAGGCGGCAAAGTAGCGCTTCACAAAATTGAGGGTTTGGAGCGCTTCACGCACAACATCAAAGTGGTGGCACCCGAGATAGTGGAAGGCATACGCCAGCGACCGTGGATTGAAGTGGATCAGAAGGGCTATGAATCTACTGATTTGGAGGGGCATTTGCTGGTCTTTGCGGCGACAGATAATCCTGACCTGAATGCACAAATCAAAAGCGATAGTCTGGCCCTTCGTTGCCTTGTAAACATGGTGGACAACCCGTCCTTGGGAGATTTTGTTTCACCGGCCATATTCAAGCACAACAACATGTCTGTGGCTGTCAGTTCCAATGGGGAGAATGTGCATGCTTCTGTGCAGTGGCGCAATGAAATCCGGGATCTGGTTGAGAATGGCACCATTAAAGGGATAAGCCGTTGATTAAGCAGATTTTTATGAATCAAGGGTGATTGCGGTTAATTGGAAAAAATAAAGTTAATTTTTATAGTTATTGATTAAATAGGACCTCGCTCTCCTAAATCAGTGGAATTTGTAAAATTGGTGGACTATTTTTGTTTAACCCCGACACTTGGACGAGCACTTTAAAAAGAAAACAATGAGCCTGATACTGAAAAAAACCTTTCCCCGCGATTCGTGGGGAAAGGTCACCATAGCCGGGTTTGGTCCCGGCAATCCGGAATTATTGACTGTTAAAACCTTGTCGGCTCTTCAGCAGGCCGATGCCGTATTTTACGACGACTTGCTTGACGCTTCCTATCTCGATCGCTTCGAAGCCGAAAAGGTGTATGTGGGTAAGCGCAGCACCAATCATGCTTATCGTCAGGAGACCATCAACGAAAAACTGTATGAAGCAGCTGTGGCCGGTAAAAACGTGGTGCGTTTAAAAGGTGGTGACCCCTTCATTTTTGGTCGGGGCATTGAAGAGTACCACTACCTGGCCGAGCGGTCCGTAGACGTGGAGATAGTGCCCGGCATATCCAGTGCCATGGCGGCAGCTGCCGACGCTCTGGTACCCCTGACCGCCCGTGGCGTATCCTCCTCGGTGGCTTTTGTATCGGGTCACGATCTCGAAAAGCTGGTCGTGCCTAAAGCAGAGACCCTTGTCATTTTCATGGGCGCCTCCAATCAGTCCGCTTTGGCGCAGCGACTGATTGCTGAAGATTGGGATCCCGCTACACCGGTGGCTGTAACGCGCAATGCCTCCTATGCCGATGCGGAAACACGTCGCTATACCCTCACCACTATTCA
>DHVH01000337.1 GCA_002412555.1 Marinilabiliaceae bacterium UBA5213
GGTAGCTGGGTCATTTTTAAGGCCCTAATGTGAAAGCCCGCTTTTTCAATGTCTGAAAGAATCTGCCCTACGTTATGCTGCTTAACAGCAAAAGGCTTGATCATGGTTAGTGTAACTTGTCCCTTCATATTTTTCTGTGTGTAGTTTCGAATGGTTTGAAGATAGTTATTTTTTTTAATCCCACATAAAAGCAGTTATATTTTGTTATATTTGCCTCACTTAAGTCAATTTTTATGATAGCGTTTAGTGAACAACTTTCCGGGCTTACAACCCTGCTTTCTCATCCGAAAAATATTGTCATAGTACCTCATAAAGATCCGGATGGCGATGCCATTGGTTCTTGTCTGGGATGGTACAATGTGCTGACAAATGCCGGGCATAGTGTAACGGTTATTTCTCCCAATGATATTCCTACCAGTTTATTATGGATGAAAGGCAGCAGTAGCATAATTGATTACGGAAAGAAAGATCAATTGGCCATAGAGAAAATTAAGAAGGCAGAACTGTTTCTGTATTTGGACTTTAATGATATTTCGCGTACGGGTAAATTGGCAGAAAAGCTCACTTTAACAACAGCGCCACGTGTAATTATTGACCACCACCCTTTTCCGGATATGGACTTGGCTCAGGTTTTGTTTTCGGACACAAGCGTGTCATCTACCTGTGAACTCAGCTATAAAGTCATGCGTTCTATTGGCTTAAAGCCTGATGTGGATGCCGGGGAATGTCTTTACACCGGTATGATGACTGATACCGGTATGCTTAACCACAATTCATCCCATGCCGAAATTTATCATACGGTGGCAGAGTTGTTGGAGATTGGCATTAATAAAGAAAAAATTCATCAGGATGTATTTCATAGCAACTCTTTAAGCCGAATGCGCCTACTTGGGCACGCTTTATGTAATAAAATGGAGTTGTTGGCTTCGGGAAAAGTGGCATTAATTGCCCTTTCAGAACAAGAATTAAAAGCGTTTGACTATAAACCCGGAGATACTGAAGGTCTCGTGAATTACCCCTTATCCATCGACGGCATAGAAGTTTCTGTGTTGATGACGGAGAAAGAGAAGGGCTTAATCAAGTTGTCATTCCGGTCACGTGGAAATGTGGCCATCAATAAATATTCAGAGACCTATTTTTCAGGAGGCGGACATAGAAATGCCGCCGGTGGAGAAATGAGAGATCGCCTGGATGTTGCTGTAGAGCTTTTGCGCTCTACCATTGAAGCCTACTTAAGCAGTAATGGCTTGTAGTTTATGGAATTTGGGGTTTAATTAATCTTTGTTGAGATGGTGGGAATAAATTTAGCGGGAAAATTTCTCTTAGTATTTTTGTTGTGCGGCATTTGTAGTTGCAGTAACTCCCAAAACAGAAAGAAACAACAGTCGCGAAGTTCTCAAATTTCATTAGAGAGAAATATTGAAATTAACAGGCAGTTAATCGGAGAAGAACAAAAAATTATAGCCCGCTATGTCGAAGATCAGGCCTTGAATATGCATACTACTGAAACAGGTTTATGGTATGTTATTTCAGAGGAGGGTGTTGGTAATAATATTGTAAAGGGAAAAGTAGTAACGCTTGACTACCAAGTATGGTTACTGGATGGTACCCTGTGTTACAGTTCGGCAAACGATGGACAAAAAGTATTTTTAGTTGGACAAGGAGGGGTTGAGTCAGGATTGGAAGAGGGCATTTTAATGTTAAAAAAGGGAAGTAAAGCAACCTTTATCATGCCTCCGCATCTGGCTCATGGGTTAATTGGTGATGATGGCCGCATACCTTCCAGGGCTATTTTGCGTTATGAAGTTGAAGTAATCGATGTGAAAAATAAAAACGAAAATTAAATGGTACGAAATTTATTTGCCGGAATAATTGCGCTTTCTCTGTTATTTGTTGCCTGTAAAAAGGATGACGACAAAAAGGAAGTTGAAATAGTGGACATTGAAGTCATGGATATTGATGCATATGCCGCTGAATTTTTTCCGGGAGCCAAAGTTATTGACAGTATTGGCATGTACGTAATTGTAACGGAAGAGGGAATCGGCGAAGCTCCGGTTGATGGTGATTTTGTGTATGCTTATTATGTAGGAAAGTTGTTGGATAAGGCTCCATTAGAGGCAACACCTTTTGACACCCTGCATCGGAGGCCTCAAACCTTCCCGGGAGAAAATAGTCTTGTGTCTTTTAAAATGAACTTGGACAAAGAAGCAACGCGTCAGTTTATTCCTGGTTGGTATAGTGGTTTTGCTCAATTAAAAAGGGGAAGTAAGGCAGTGTTCCTTATTCCTGACAGTCTGGCCTACGGCGATAGCCGCAGAGGGATAATTCCCCCAAATGCTGCCTTGATGTTTGAAGTTGAACTTATACGTGAAAAATAGTAAATATACATGGTTATGAAGGTAATTAACAGAAAATATATCACTGGCTGGTTCGCCGTTTTATTGCTTGTAATGGTAGGCATTGGTTGCAACGACCCGTATGGTAACCGCATTGACTATACTAAACTGCAACAGGAAGAGGCCGAATTACGAAAGGATTTTTTCAAAGATGTTCTAGACAGTTTGATGGAAATTTCCACAGACACAATCGACAAAATGGAGGAGGAAGGCTGGGTTTCATTTGAAATTGAAAAAGGTTCTACGGACTCCATATTGGTGGGAAAAAGGGTTGCTTTTAAGTACACGTACTACTATGTTTTAAGAGATGAGTCTGGTGACACCAGACGGATGGCCCGATTCACAAACGTTGGCACAGAAACCTTGGCTACTTACACGGTAGGGTCGGTTGGGCAACAGGACACAGAGGTTATACCTGGTGTTGATTTAGCCATAAGACATATGTCGCTTTACGGTAAGAGTTACATTTTGATGTCTCATTCTTTGGCTTTTAATGATTATTATCCGGTTGTCGCGGAAGTTGAGATTGTTTCAATTGACCTGGATTAATATCATTTTCTGTATTGCATGTTGCGAATTATTCTGTAGCGGTCTGAAGAACTTAAAAAGGAAAATAAATTGGTGGTGCTTCTCTACCTTTTTATATTCCTTTTTTTTATTGGTATGCTCTTTGCCGGACCGTTAGCTTGAATAACTTGCTGGTCTCCATAATAAAAGGGGCTGTCGCCCTTTGGTGACAGCCCCTTTCCCCCTTTTGAATTAAAAACCAGGTAAAACTTTCAATTGCGGGGTGATATTCTGGGATAAGATTCTATTGAATGGTTGGTTAGTAATTGTATGAACTCTGGCCATGCTCGTGAATATCCAAACCCTCTTCTTCTTCTTTCTTGGATACTCTCAGACCAACTGTTTTCTTGAGCACAGTGAATAGGATGTATGCGCCTCCGAATGCCCATGCACCCACTGCAACAACACCTATGGCCTGTACACCTAGCAAAGACCATCCACCGCCGTAAAACAAACCGCCCTCTGTGGCAAATAAGCCTACCATCAGGGTTCCAAAAGCACCGTTTATGCCGTGTACGGCAATGGCACCAACAGGATCATCTACTTTTAGAATTTTGTCAATTAGTTCAAGGCCAAAGACCAGAACAATACCGGCCATGGAACCAATAAGCACTGCGCCAACGGGTGACACGATGTCGGTACCTGCTGTGATGGCCACCAATCCGGCTAATGCGCCGTTGAGGGTAATACTCAAATCGGGTTTGCCATAACGCTTCCATGTAACGAACATCGTAACAATGGCTCCTGAGGCGGCTGAAAGGTTGGTGGTTATGAAAATATGGGCAATGCTAAACACATTGTCGCCCGAAGCACCTAAGGTGGAACCTGGGTTAAAACCAAACCATCCCAACCAGAGAATAAAGACGCCTAATGCGCCTAAGACCATGTTGTGGCCTGGTATGGCGTTTGACTTGCCGTTGTACTTACCAATACGGGGACCAATAATTGCGGCTCCCGCCAATGCTGCCCATCCACCCACAGAGTGAACCACGGTTGAACCTGCAAAGTCGTGAAATCCTAGTTCGCTTAACCAGCCGCCTCCCCAAACCCAGTGACCAGAGATTGGATAAATGACCATGGTGATCACCAATGAGAAAATCAGGTAGGTGCTGAATTTAGTCCGTTCTGCCATGGCACCGGAGACAATGGTTGCCGCAGTGGCTGCAAATACGGTCTGGAATATAAGAATGGCCATATCCGGAACGTCGTTGCCATATTCTGCTGTAAAGAAAAAGTTTGGCATTCCAATAAATCCTCCCACTGATGAACCAAACATGATGCTAAATCCTACCAGCCAAAATACCAGCGAACCTATTGAAAAGTCCATGAAGTTTTTCATGATAATGTTTCCCACGTTTTTGGCACGTGTAAAGCCTGCTTCTACCATTGCAAACCCAGCTTGCATAAAAAAGACAAGGACTGCTGCCAGTAGTACCCAAATTGTATCTATCGCTCTTGCATCCATAATTGTAAGTTTTAATGAGTTAAATTGCTACTTGATGTAAAGGGTTTCTGGCCCTGCTTCACCTGTCCTGATTCTGAAGGTGGTTTCTACATCAGCAATGAAAATTCTTCCATCACCAATTTCACCGGTTCTGGCAGCCATTATGATGGCCTCCACCGTTTTATCCACGTTTTCGTCACGCACAACAATGGAAATTAAACGGCGCTCAATAATGCTGGTGTCATATACGTTGCCACGATACAAATGACCTTCTACAGCAGTGCCTACACCTCTCACATCCCAGTACGAAAAGAAGGTGATGTCTTGATCTGCAAGCGCTTTTCTTACCTCTTCGTATTTGGTAAGTCTGATAATTGCTTCAATTTTTTTCATTTTGTCAGGTTTATAATGTTTCACTACAGCCATACCCAAGGTTGTTGGTTTAGGAGAACAACCTGTGGTATTGTGCGCTGTGGGGGGAAACTGGTTTGTAATTAAAAGGATACTCCAACAACCAGGTGGAGTTGTTCTGAATTGGGGTTAAGAATAACGGCTCCACTCATAGGAATAGCAAAGGTTTCCGTGATTTGAATGTCTTTGCTTGTGCCGATGCCTACATTGACAACCTGGAAGTTGCCATTGGTAGTGTGCCATCCGTCCCCGGCTCCTAAAAACAGGTCGAAAGCCCCTGCTCCGTAGCCCAACTCAAAATACATGTCGCCACCCTCGGCCCCGGCACCATCCCTGGAGTCGTTTACAATGTAATTGGCACCAAACGAAAAGTTGGATACTTCATAACCAAGGTTCAGTTCAATGGCATGACTGGAAACGCCCTCGTCTAACTCAAACCAGGATGAGCCGGGGTAATAATAGGAGGTGGCACCCAGACTTAAACCGAAGTCAAAGGCATAGGAGGTGTACAAATCAGCTTCGCCAAATCCACCGTTTGTTGTTCCGTTACCGGTTGAGTAGGCTCCCCAGGCACCTAAAGTAAAATTGCCTGATGTGAATTCAATGGTTGGTTGTAAACTGGGTGAGTTTCCAAAATCAACTCCGCGAAAAACATAGCGGTTGTAAAAATCTAAACCAACACTTAATTCCTGGGCTTTCATTCCTGTTAGGAATGCCATCCCCAATGTCAAAAATAGTAGTTTTCTCATGGCTTGGTAGTGTTTAAATTAGTAATTAGGAAAATTTGTTTCTTTTTAGGTACCCCCCCTATTTTGGAGGGGGTGTTGATGCAAAACTATGCATATTTTTCTTTGTGCCCCCATTTTTTATGTGAAAAAACCTAAAAATGATGTTTTTTTATTACGAATGGATGTTTTTTAGGGGGTATTGCTTATGAAATGATGATTAATTTTGGAGTTACCCCTAAAAATCGTAACTGTATCGAGTGGTTTGGTCTTTTTTGTTAATGTCATTCATTTCTGAAAGGATTAACCTGTATAGTAGTCCCAAAAAAAAAAGTAAATTTGTTGGTAATACAAAGCAACCTCTGTGATCAAATTGCATCAAGGGGTAAATTCAATAAACAATAGAATATGAGAAAGAATTGGTATTTATTATTGGGACTGCTAGTATTGCTGGCTGCAAGTTGTTCAGTGGATAAGGAAGAGGGCGAATATTTTCAATATGCCTTAGGGGTTGTAGAAGGTAATAGTGCCACTACCTTTATGATTTTAACGGATGGGGGTGAGCGCTTACGGCCCGTTCAGTTTCATCCAACCAATTATGAAATTGAAGCTGGCAAACGTGTGTTGGTCAGGTTTACCCTTATTGAAGAGAGTAACACGGAAAACTATGATTATGCAGTTAAAGTGGCTTCAATTTCGAATGTGTTAACAAAGCAAATCGTTATTGCCAATGAAGAAGTTCGCGATACCATAGGAAATGATCCGGTGACCATCAATTGGCTTTCGATTGGAAACGATTATCTAAATGTTGATTTTTCATTTTGGGCCGATTCCAAACCGCACTATTTCGATTTGGTGCTGGATTCCACCAAACAAACAAAAGCGGGATTTATTACCCTTAATTTTCATCACAATGCCAAAGACGATATCAGGTATAGTAAATACTCTGGTCTCGTTAGTTTTCCTTTGGAACTACTGAAGGATGATGATTTGGAGAGCGTGAAATTGTTGTTTACTGCTAAAAAAGAGGATAACAGTACGTTTACGCATGAAATGGAGTATAAGTACGGTCAGGAAGAGTAGGAGCAAAATTTACGCTTTGAGCGTTAGGCCGTTTATTGAAAGGGATTAGTATTAATATAGGATGGAAATGGGGTTGCGCTTTATTGCAACCCCATTTTTTAATTACCTTGTGGTGAAAAGTGACTTTTTAAATAGTTTTTGTGATATTTGTCCCTTAACTATTTTATAGAATAG
This sequence comes from Marinilabiliaceae bacterium UBA5213, assembly GCA_002412555.1. Lineage (GTDB taxonomy): Bacteria > Bacteroidota > Bacteroidia > Bacteroidales > Marinilabiliaceae > Geofilum. Next base: position 6,801 of record DHVH01000337.1, read on the forward strand.
CCAAAAGAATTGTATCACAGTTACCTTAACTGGATAAGCTAGCAGAACGTCATTTAGTCTAACAAAACTGTATTATGAAAAGAAGATGGCTAATAATTGGTATGGGCATTCTATGTTCGATAAGTGTTTGGGCAGAGGAAAAGGCAGACAGTTTATCGAACTGGCAAAAAGGCGGGGATGTGTCCTTGACTTTTTCTCAGGTTTCATTGAATAACTGGTCGGCTGGCGGCCGCAATTCTATGGCGGGTACCTTTCTTTTTAACTCATTTGCCAATTACAGAATCAATAAAAGCGCCTGGGATAATACACTTACCTTAGGTTATGGTTTAACCAAACAGGGAAGCGATAACTTAATTAAAACGGAGGATAGAATCCTCCTAACCTCTAAATATGGTTACAATGCCGGTAAAAGCTGGTTTTATACCGGATTGTTCGATTTTAGGACGCAGATGACTACCGGATATGATGATCCACCTGAAAATACGCAGATGATTTCTGAGTTATTGGCGCCCGGGTATGTGCAATTGTCATTGGGTATGGACTATAAACCCAACGACAATTTCACCCTGTACTTGTCGCCGCTAACCCTAAAGACCACCATCGTTTTAGATGATGCCTTGTCGGCTGCCGGTGCTTATGGGGTTGACCCCGGAGAAAACTATCGAAGTGAGTATGGTGCTTCTTTAAAGTCGGTTTACAAAAAGGATGACATCATCAAAAATGTCAACTTTTTTACCCGTCTGGATTTGTTTTCTAACTTGACTGAGGAACCCCAGCACATTGATGTGGAATGGGAAGGCCGGTTGAACTTTAAGTTCAATGATTATTTTACGGCTGTTATTGCGCTAAATCTATTGTACGACCATGATATTAAGTCTACCGAGGTGGTGGATGGTGAAATGGTGGAACGCGGGCCAAAACTGCAATCCAAGCAATTGCTTGGCTTTGGATTGAATTATAAGTTTTAGGATTATTTTTTAGATTTTGTAGCGAAGTTGAAATAGGGTGAATGATTTACCCGCAAGAGGGGAAGAGAAGAATGCATAGTAGAGCGGTTGTCCGGTGGGACAACCGCTTTTTTTGTTTGGAATGGCACCTTTCTGGCAATATCTGTTACTTTTGTAAAATCGGTGAACCATTTGCTTATGTCATTAAACTATACATTTCCTTGGTATTATTGGCTGTATCAACCGTATAAATGGTTGGTTTTTGTTCCTCTAATGCTCATTAATTCAATAGTCTTTGCCATACTTGCTACGCTTTTTGCTTTGGTCATTTCTCCACGGGCAGGCAGTTTTATGGGAAGCTGCTGGGCGCGCTTAACGTGTTGGCTGACGCCTGTTCATGTTTTTGTAACAGGTAAAGGAAACATTGCCTCTAAAAAGTCGTATGTTATCGTGGCCAACCATCAAACAGGTTGGGATATTTTTTTGCTTTATGGTTATTTGCCCGTTGACTTTAGGTGGATTATGAAAAAGGAGTTAAGAAAGTTACCTTTTATTGGTTATGCCAGCGAAAAGGTGGGTCATATTTTCATTGACCGTAGTTCTCCAAGGGCGGCTATGCAATCGTTGGAAGAAGCCAAGCGGAAACTGGTTAATGGCAATTCAGTTCTGATTTTTCCGGAAGGTACCAGAAGCAAAAGCCAAAAAATGCGCCCATTCAAAAAGGGGGCCTTTAAATTGGCCTATGAATTGGGTTTGGATATATTGCCCGTTACCATTGTGAATAGTTGTCAGATTAAGCAAAATGGATTCTTGAACCTGGTACCGGGAAAAGCCGGGTTGGTGATTCATCCAATGATTCGCAAAGAAGCGTTTGCTAATGATTTGAATGGTCTGATTACCCATACCCGTGAAGTAATTGGCTCTGCCTTGCCGGTTTAGGTGTTAATGAGTTGAAAAATGTCTCTTTTAATAATACGGTTATGTTAAGGACTTGGGTGGTGTTGATTTTTGTGTTGCTATTTTTTGTGGAAAGTGCTTCCGGTCAGGAGCGCTTATCAACTAAAAACAGGGCAGCCATTAAGTATTATGAAGATGCCCGTTCGCATTATGGCGGTGGTCGCCCTGATAACGCTTTGGAAGCATTATACCTTGCCATTGAAAAGGATCCGGACTTTATTGAGGCCTATTTGGTTTTAGGGGATATCTACAATGGTCAAAGCAAACACCAACAAGAGATGGAGGTGTTGATTAGGGCGGTTGAAATCGATTCTACATTTTTTCCCATGACCCTATTTAATATTGGAGTGGCGGCTGTTAAATCAGGCAACTACTCTGAGGGCATTGACTGGCTCGAAAAGTTTAAGTGGCAATATAGCGATCAACGCAACGCCGACAGAGTAAAAGAGTGGCTAGAGCGAGCCCGGTTTTCTTTGGAAGCTGTAGGCAATGCTTATGAAATAGAATTGGTGTCAGCCGGTCCTGGGGTAAACAGTGACTATGATGAATATTGGCCCAGTATTACCGCTGATGAACAAACACTAGTTTTTACCGTTTTGATGCCACGCAATGAGCAGTTGTATCGGGAGCGGGAACTGCCTAAATCCTCTTTGTATTTTCAGGAAGATTTTTACTACTCTCAGAAAGGAGCGGATGGTTTGTGGCAAGAGAGAGCGTTTTTGCCCGGTAGCATCAATACCGAAGGAAATGAAGGCGCCCAAACCTTATCGGCAGATGGTAACTGGATGTTTTTTACGGCCTGCGGACGCGAGGATGGCAGAGGTAGTTGCGATATTTACTTCTCACAGTGGAGTGGCACGGGTTGGAGTCAACCCGTGAATCTTGGGATGCCGGTAAATTCTCCCTATTGGGAAAGTCAACCAACTTTTTCTTCAGATGGCAAAACGCTAATGTTTGTGAGTAATCGTCCCGGAGGCAGGGGAGGAAAGGACATCTGGCAGGCTACCATTCAAAGTATTAATAGTGATGGCGTTCCATTGTTTGGTGATTTGAGGAATTTGGGACCTAATATCAATACCTCCAAGGATGAAAATTCGCCTTTTATTCACCATGACAACAAAACGCTCTATTTTTCTTCTGACGGATGGGCTGGTATGGGGGGCATGGATCTCCAATTCAGCCGAAAAATGGAGAATGGAGAGTGGAGGCAGCCAGTTAATTTGGGATTCCCCATTAATACCCCAGGTGATGAGATTGGTTTAGTGATCAATGCGCGCGGCAATAGAGCCTATTTTTCCAGTGACGGCAGAGAAGAAGGGGTAACTGCCAAAAATATCTATATGTTTAAATTGCCTGAACCCTTTCGTCCCGACCCGGTCTTGTACGTTAAAGGACGGGTTTATGATATTGAAACTGGTGAAACGCTCCCGGCCGATTTTGAGTTAAAAGATTTGGCATCCGGAGACGTCATTGTGACTACTCAAAGCAACAGATTTTCAGGTGAGTTCTTGGTGTGCCTGCCCGTTGGGGGGAAATACGCTTTCAAAGCAGATCATCCTGGCTATATGTTTTATTCAGGCCACTTTGATTTGCATATGGGCCATTCACTGGATAAGCCCTACCAATTGGATATTGGTCTGCAACCCGTCAAGGCTGGTGCGAAAATGGTATTAGAGAATATCTTTTTTGAATTGGATTCCTATGAATTGCGCGGAGAATCAAAAATTGAACTGGATGGGTTGGTCGATTTTCTGCGTACTAATCCATCTGTAAGTATTCTAATTGGAGGACATACCGACAACCTTGGTCATGCCGCCTATAACCAATCTCTTTCAGAGAATAGAGCCAAATCGGTTTTTAGCTATCTTATTAGTGGCGGAGTTGAGGCCTCCAGGTTAAAATTTAAGGGTTTTGGAATGAATCAACCCATCGCAGATAATGAAACTGAGGAGGGACGTGCAAAAAACAGAAGGACAGAGATTACAATTTTATAATAGGATTGGAGTTACTTATTTAAGGAGATTTGAATCCATATTGTTAAATTTTATTAAATTTGCAATAGTTGTTTTCAATATGTGATAAGTTGGATGTTTTTTTAATCTTTGACCTGAATGTTTTGCTAACTACTTTGGACAATGATCATAAAATGTTGCCTGATGATTTTTAAGCCTTTACGCTTGATTTTTCTGTTTTCCTTGATCTTTATATCTACACTCCAACCTTTTCTTCTGAGGGCTGACATGTCTTTCTATGGCAATCCGGAAGTGAATTATTTTAGTCGGCGCGATTACCATGCTGGTACACAAAACTGGGGTATTAGTCAGGCCTCTGATGGTTTAATGTATTTTGCCAATAATGACGGAATTCTTGAATATGATGGTGAAAGCTGGCGCATGTTACCTAGTGTAGAGCCAGTAGTGGATCGCTCTGTTCTTGCCCATGGTGGCAGGGTTTATATGGGAGCCTATAATCAGTTTGGTTATTATCAATACAATGGACTAACTAATTTTGATTTCCATTCATTGGCCACAACCGAAGAGCTGTCTGCTTTAGGTGATGTTTGGCAAATTATACCATATAATGATTTAATTGTTTTTCAGGCAGATCGGGGCTTGGTTTTTTATAAACCAGGGGAAATACCAAAACTGGTTCCTGCCAAATCCAGAATAACAAGAGCTTTTTTAGTGAATGGCATGCTGTTGGTCTATGATGAAGAAAATGGTTTAATGGAATTCCGTCACGACGCGTTGTATGAAGTTCCAGGTGGAGATATTTTTGAAGGGGTAAGTATTGGTACCATATTGCCACTTTCATCCAAGGAATTATTGGTAGCGACAATTACTGAAGGCATTTATCTATGGGATTTAAAAAGCTTTAGTCAATGGAATGTTCCGGCTGCTGATTTTTTGAAAAAGGCCAATGTTTTCTGCGGAGAGGTATATGGCAGCAATGAACTGGTTTTCGGAACGATACAGTCGGGCGTGGTGGTTACTGACAAAGCAGGGAATATTACCATGATGGTCAACAAAGATCGTGGTCTGAATAACAACACGGTACTTAGTCTGGAAATTGATATGGAAGGAAATATCTGGGCTGGATTAGATAATGGAATTGCCAGAATTTCTTACAATTCTACTGTTAGTTTTATTCAGGGGTATTTTGATATAGGTACCGGCTATACATTAGAAGAATTGGATGACAGAATCTATTTAGGGACAAATCAGGCCTTGTACTTTATTGAAAAAAAAGATTTTGAAAGTCCAATAAAAGATCGGGATGATTTTTCCCATATTTCGGGGACTAGCGGACAGGTTTGGTCGTTATTTCTTGATAAGGACGATAATTTGTTATGTGGTCATAATTCCGGGGTTTTTTCTATTGATGGAGACAAAGCTAAATTAATTACTCCTATTTCGGTTGTTGGAGCCTGGATTTTCCGTTATCCACTTGAGCGGGATGATATTCTTTTGGTTGGATCATACAATGGTATATTACTTCTAAGGAAGCAGAACAATCAATGGGTTTATGAAAAGCGATTGGAAGGTTTTGAAGAATCGGCACGCTTTATGGAATGGGATCCATCATCAGGAGGCCTGTGGGTTACGCATGGATATTTGGGCACCTTTCGGCTTTTCTTCAATGAATCATATGATTCAATTGTTAAAGTAGATACCTTCAATACTGCAAGGGGGTTGGATATTGGTGTGGCCTTAAATGTGTCTAAGGTTAATGATGAAATTCTGTTTAGTTCGAAGAGTGGCATTTATGGCTATGATAATAGTTCTCAAAGCTTTTATCGGCATTCGCTCAATAGTTTTTTTCTTCAGGGTGGTTTTCCTGTATTATTAAGAGATGATAAGAATAAAAACTATTGGTTTTTTTCTGAAAACAAAGTTGGCGTAATACGTCGTCTGGAAGATGGGTCATATACAAAAGTTATTGGTCCATTTTATGCTATCAATGGACTAATTGTTAATGGATTTGAGTTTGTGAGGGTTCTGGATGAGCGAAATGCTTTGTTTGGTGTAGAGGATGGTTTTGCTCACTATTCAGTTAATGAGCTAAAAGATTTTCTTCAGCCTTTTAAGGTTCATATTCGAGGCTTTAAGAATCAATTTGAATCTAGCACCTACTTTTTATATGGTTCTGATCAGGAATTCGTTCCTCAGTGGCCCTTTAATAAAAATGCCTTTGAAGTAAGTTATTCAGCCACTCATTTTGAATCGGAGCAAATGCTTTATTCTACTTATATTGAAGGAATGGATGAGGGATGGTCCGAATTTATTCCCTTGCAACGAAGACAATTTACAAATATTAGAGAAGGAGAATATGTGTTTTGGGTAAAAGCTCTAAACGTACATGGCGTTGAATCTGAGCCTGTTGGTTTCCGTTTTGAAGTGCTTCCTCCTTGGTATAGAACCGTATATGCCAGGATTATCTACGTATTAGTTGTGGTTGGCTTACTTGTGGGAGTATGGTTTCTTCTGATATGGCTAATGGAAAGGAGCAGGATTTTAGAGGTTAAAAAACAACAGGAACAATTTAAGGAGAAAGAAGAAAAGTTAAGAAATGCCGCTCTTGAGAACGAAAAAGAGATGATACGTCTGCGCAATGAAAAGTTGCGAAATGAGATGCTCTTTAAAGAGAAGGAACTGGCTAATTCTACTATGCATATTATCCAGAAAAATGAATTCCTTTTAAACATTAAGGAGGAACTTCAAAAAATTAATCGCTCACGAGAAATCTCTGCTGTTGAGCGGAAGGTTAATGAAATTGCAAGGAAAATTGATAGGGACATTGACAATGAATCTCAATGGGAGGTTTTTGAATTGCATTTAGAGCATGTGCATGCTGACTTCATTAACCGCTTGCGGAAACAGTTTCCAGAGCTTTCATCGCGTGAGCAAAAATTGTGTGCCTACCTGCGTATGGATATGGCCTCTAAAGAGATATCATCATTGATGAATATTAGCGTGCGGGCGGTAGAGAATAATCGCTATAAACTTCGCAAAAAGCTTGGCTTAGATGCTAAGGATAATTTGTCAGACTTTATTATGAGTATTTAATTCCTTTTTCGTGCTTGGTTGTAACATTTGAGATTGTTTTACAAGCACCTCTCTCCATTATTGGATAATATTGCCGTCTTACTCTTGAATACACATCTTGATTCAATCAAGATTTTTTTTTGGAGGGAAGTTTATTTGGTTAAATTTTGTAAACTGTATTTTAATAGCTTAAAAAGTTTAAATGTGTTTCTCGTTGAGGTGGTTAAAATTTTCTGTGTTTTATAATTTATTAGTTATCAGATTGTTGAAAATTAGAAGTGAGTTTTTTGTGAGGTGTAATTTTTCTAAATATGAAGTTATTGTGTATCGGATTGTTAGGCTTTGTTAACATATAGCCCTATAATTGCATTTAAAATTAAATGTTGTATACATATTAAAGCCCATGAATTAGTAAGTTGAAAATTTAAACACAGAATGGAAGTGTTTTTACAGTAAAAACGCTGAATAAATTATTTTACACCAATTAAACTCAAATCTTTTTCTTATGAAAAAAACATTAGGAATTTTGTTTTTTATGATGCTGACCACAGTTATGGTCGCACAGCAGGTTAGCGTCACTGGACGTGTAACCTCCAGAGCTGACGGTTACCCAATCCCGGGCGTCAGCGTGGTTCAAAAGGGAACTACCATTGGGACAATTACCGATATAGATGGTAATTATTCCATCACAACAGAAATGGGAGAAACACTTATTTTCTCTTTTATTGGAATGAACACCAGAGAAATTGTAGTAAATGGTCCTACCATTAACATTGAAATGGAAGAGACCTGGACAGACCTGGACGAAGTAATCGTTGTTGGTTACGGTGTTCAGAAAAGAAGTGTTGTTACTGCCGCTATTAGTAGTGTTTCTGCAGAGGATTTAGCAGCCTCAAAACCTTCCCGTATAGAAGATGTTTTAAAAGGCAAGGTTTCTGGCGTTCAAATCACTCAAAGCTCAGGTCAGCCCGGTTCTGACTCCAAGGTTAGAATTCGTGGTATTGGTACTATTAACAACAGTGATCCATTGTTTATAGTAGACGGAATGGCAGTTGATGGTGGGATCAGTTATCTGAATCCCACCGATATTCAGTCGGTGGAAATTTTGAAGGATGCTGCATCGGCTGCTGTTTATGGAGCCCGTGCTGCTAACGGTGTTGTTTTGGTGACAACTAAGTCAGGAACTAAGGGTAAATCAACAGTTAGTTATGATTTCTCCTATGGATGGCAAAATCCTTGGAAAAAGAAGGAAATGTTGAATGCTACCGAGTATATGGTTATTATGAATGAAGCATTGGCCAATGATGGAAATGCTCCCCGATACACAGTTGAGCAAATTGCGAATGCTGGTTTGGGAACGGATTGGCAAGAGGAAACCTTTAATTATAATGCGCCGGTAGAGAACCATCAGGTGAGCATTCAGGGAGGTAGTGACCAAGGCAGCTACTTTTTGTCCTTTGGCTACTATAATCAGGAAGGTATTGTTGGCGGAAATTTTAACAAATCAAATTATGAGCGTTACAGTATTCGTGCAAACAACAATTATACGGTGTTTGAAGCGGATCGTAACTATTTAAACAAAGTAAGAGTTGGTATTAATGCTGGTTATTCACGAGATAAATCTTCAGGCATCGAAACCAATAGTGAATATGGTTCTGTATTGGGTAGTGCTTTAGTATTTAATCCTTTGGTGCCTGTGTATGCCGAAGATCCTGCAGCGGTTTTAGCGGATCGCCCCACGGCGGTTACAGATAAAGACGGTAAGGTGTTCTCATTGCCTCCTGCTGGCTTTCAGGAAATTGCTAATCCGGTAGCCATGTTGAATGCACCTCAAAATGGACAAGGGAATTCTGATAAGTTTGTGGCTACTTTCTGGGGTGAGTTGGATATTCTAGAAGGGCTTACTTTTAAGAGTAGTTATGGCGTTGATTTGGCCTTCTGGGGAAATGATGGTTATACTTTTGAACATTTTTTGGCCACCCAGGGTAAGAATTTTACTCAAAGCCATGTGTATTCAAATATGCACCGTGGTTTTAGGTGGCAGTTAGAAAATATCTTGACTTATAATGTGTCCTTTAACGATGACCATAATTTTACTGCATTATTGGGACAGTCAGGGATGGAATATACGCTTCGCGAATTATATGGAGATGATTATG
>DHVH01000015.1 GCA_002412555.1 Marinilabiliaceae bacterium UBA5213
GTGCTCCGCCACCAATCACCAGAATATCCAGGGCCTCAGATGCCAGTTTTTTAAGATCACGTTTCATGATAGATCAAAAATTAAATCGTAATTGTAATTGGTTCGTAAAAAAACTTTTTATATTCTGTAAGCGTCCAAAGGGATAAAGAGTTTCCTTGTCCGATTTTAATAGATCCCGCACGGATGTGGCCGGCGAGTTTATGTTAAGGGGATGGTGATCCAGAAAAAAGCCAAAACTTCCAACTCGCATAGCTTCATGAGGAAGGGGAAGAGGGTCGGTTCCTGGAAGCACAGAGATCCCTTTTCCCCTGGCAAGATGAAAAAGGGTAGGAGTGGGCCAGCACCAAGGCCGCCCGCCATTATCACCCAGAAATATCCCTTTTCCCCCATAACCGGTAAGGAAATCCTGCAAAATTCCCCCTCTCTTTCCAATCCATTTGCCGACACCCCAGGGAATTACGGCAATACCATTGCATTGTAGAATGGTATTAACCGTCTCGTTTAATGACTGACCATCGTTAATACCGGCATTACAAAAGAGGGCCAGGGCTTCAATTTTCTCGGCGGTGACTATCTGGCGACCAGCAATGAGATAAATTTCTTTTCCTGGACAACCATTGTGACAAGCCCTCAGAGAAAGTTCATCGCCGGTAAGGGTAATAACCCATCTTTTATCAGGATTATTAACGTCCGTCCCTGTTTTGATCTTCGTAAACACATGTCGAAACCAATTATCAGATGCTCTTTCTGTCAGAAGCAGCATAGAAGAAAAGGGCTTATTGGTGACTCCGCAATGTTTTGCTGCTGTTTGAAAGTTTGCCAAGGCTGAGTCAAAAAGGACATCAAGATCAAAACAATCATAAATATGAACGTGGGCGTCTACAAATAACATGTATTTTTTTGCTGTATTGAAGTGTCGAATGTCGTTTGACTGTTAATGTGCTTGAGGAATGTTTTAGGTCTTGCGAGTATAAAATAGTAACCAGTTATATTTTGGTATATAATTGCATGGAATGCAACAGCTATCTGAACCTGGTCAAGAACAAGAAATCGGGGAATCATTAGCTCGGACAATATTTACTTAACCAATCTCAAGTGAAAACGTTATGGTTTTTCCCTCATGAATAAAGTCGCTTTGGAGTTCTAAAAAATATTGAAGAACCCTTTAAATAGATGGTAAATGAGAGAAAGTGTTTAGTGCGATTTTTAACTTAAAAAGAAAGGGAAAAGATATGAAGAAACTCGTGGGCATTGCAGTTGGAGTGTTGGCTCTGGGCATGGTTGCAACCGCCCAGGGAGAGGATTGTCCCGGTACACGGTGGAGGAACAGTGGCGGGAAGTCATGTCGAGACCTAGGGTTGGATTCTCAGCGCGGGACCTGTATCCCTGGAGACGAATATGAAACACTGTGCGATGATATGCAGAATATGATCAAGACTTGCCGTGGCCCAAGACGTTGCCAGGAAGAGGTAGCTCCCCGGGGGCGTCATCGTGAACGCGAAGAGCGTTATCGCGATGATGATCGTAGGCAAGAGCCTTGTGACTGGGACTATATCTATAACCAACCCTGCCCGAGGGGATATATCAATTTTGATTGTGCGGGTGGGTGTGAACGGGCTGATCGTGGAGGGTGGAGGTAATTATTCCCAGATGATCCACGACGTTATTGTGCGGTAAGCCGGTAAAAGTGTTCGGTTTACCGCACAAATGAGTAGTACTTCGAAATACAAAAGATGGAAATATAGTGTGTGCGGATAGTAAAAGGAAGGTTTTCTGCTTTTCATGTTGCTCAATTCCGAGGTGTTTTCTGGATTGCAGTTTGAAACCTGCTGATAGCGGGTGATGGCCTGATGGCATGTTTTTGGCCGATTTTTTTCGAATCGATTTTAACGAACATGATCATGTCGTTACAAAGCCACCAAATTCAAGCAGAAGATTGTGAATAAAATCACAACTTGTCAAGCAACTCTGTAACAAGCCTGACGCTATCACGCGCCTTGCTCTTCTCCGTATGCACAAGTGGCAGCATCTCTTTTCTTGTCCGCCCCCGACGATCCCATGCTTTCAGCATGATCGCTGATAGATTATCAACTGAAAGGTCTTCAAAGTTAAGGGTCCAATCACCTTGGCCAATGGTCTGCATAAAACCAGCACTTTTGGGATAGGCGTTAATATTCACCATCGGTGTATTGACTGCGGCACAAAAAATAAGCGTATGTGTTCGTAATCCAGCATGAATATCAACTTTTTGCAATAAACCAGCAAGTTCCTGGTAAGTATAATCGTTATTATTTACGACTCTTACTTTATCCTTATTCCGGACTTGCTGTACGCATTCGTCAGTAATCTTTAAATCCATCACCTGAGAAACTGTAAAAAGGATATCAATATCCAGTTTGTCGATAAGGTTATCAATAGTACCTGCAATAATCTGTACAAAATCCTTTCTGTTTAAAAGTCCTGGCTTGCTCCAGTTATCTACATAGGCATTGACATTAAAGCCGATGGTTCCGTTTGCACCCTTAAAAAGATCCTCTTTTTTGATAATTCTATCCATATGGTCTGCTGAAGGGATTGACGTGTTTAACGCGCAATCGGCATGAACGATAATTTCGGGATGGGATAAATTGAGATTTTGGATCAGGTCTTTGGTGTTATTATCTCTAGCAATAACAAGTTTACTGGCATCCATCACCTTTTGTAAGGCCTCACGCCCAACGGCATGATCAATAGGGCCAATACTGGCATTATAGAAGACAATCGGAATTTTCCGTTTACGGCAACTATCTGAAAATAAAGCAATTGACTTGAGGTAATTGACAAAAGGATTGTTGAACTTGCGATCAAACAGAATATTATCAGTGATAAGTACCATTTCTGTTCTGGTCATGGCCAGATACAAAGGTAATCCAAGATTTTTCAGGGCCAGATCCCAAGGCATCATCCCCATCGGCTCAACAGAATGATGGCCGAAATATTTGTTGATAAATCCTGGATTCAAGGAAGGAATCTTGAAATGAATATCCTGACGGGAAAGGGTAAAGTCATCGAGCAAATTCCCTAATATGGCGTTATCGCCGGCATTTCTCCCCGAATTATTACCAAGGACCGTTATGGTTCTCATTGAACTGTTCCGTTAAAAATTATTGAAATTATGGTTTAAGCCAACCTTGTTCAGCATACCAGCGGGCTGTCTCTATAATACCCTCTTTATTGGTATATCGAGGATGATATCCAAGGACATTCTTCATCTTGCTGACATCGAAACTTCTGTCTTTTGAGTAAAATGCCGCCCTGCGCCGGTAAATAGGTGGCTCAATGTGCAAAGGTCTGCAAATCATTTCGCAGAGATCACCTGCCAGATAAAATGGACCAATGGGCAGACGAAGCACCCTTAGTTTTTTCCCAAAATAATCCGCGACAATATGACCGATATCAGCAATACCGATAGAATCCTCGGCGCCGCTGATAAAGGTCTGCCCTTCGGCATCCGGATGGGTGGCAGCGACAAGAAAAGTATTTGTTAAATCATTCACATGCACAAGGTGATACAGGCACTTCCCCTTGCCAAGCAAGGGGAAAAAGGGTTTGAGGGCCATCTTAAACAGTTTGAGAAGACGACGATCGCCCGGGCCATAGATAGCCGCAGGCCTGATTATGGTATAGGATAACTTGTTGTTTCCAGCAAATTCATTTAACCACAATTCGGCTTCAAGCTTAGTCCGCTGATAATCATCTCCAGGATTGAAAGGATATTCCTCTGTTGCCGGAGGTGTTGCAATATGCCCATGCACGCCAACCGTTGAGACATGAACGTATCGTTTAAACAAAGGTTGTTTGAGTGCTTCTTTTGCAATTAATTGAGTACTTTTTACATGGACATTCCAATAGTCCTTTTCGGTACTCTTCGCCTCTCGAAAAGCTGCTGCCAGATGAAAGACATATTTCTGCCCGGCAACTGCATCAATAATTATTCCCTCATCAAAAACATCTCCTCGGAACCAGCGGATATTAAGACCGTCTAATGGTGCTAAATTAGAACTTTTTCTGGCAATGGCGCTTACTTGCAAGCCGGCAGCAACAAGTTTTCGCGTTAAGTTGATCCCTGCAAAGCCGGTTGCTCCCGTAACGAGTACGGGGGTGCCGGCCGGAATCTGACATATCTTTTTATCTATCATATAATTATTTTCATTCCCTGAATCCTGGGTGTTTTCGTCAGTTTCAGTTCCTCTATTAATTTTTAAAGTTACAAGAAAGTAGTTGACATGACAGACAAATTTGAGGGGGTTTTAGAGTTTTCTCTTTCTTCTAAAGGCCCTCTTATAATCGCTACTATAAACCATGCCCATAAAAATCTTGCAATGGAATATGGCGGATCCCACTGTGAAGACAGTGGCTTGTTTCTACTTATTGCGTGGTTCCGCTTACCTGGTGGTGATCATCGACTGGCGCGTGTGTGATGCTTAGCTCGTGGATCAGCAACAGCATGGCAGCGCCATACTGTTGTGTTGTTATGAAGACCATATTTAATGTTTTGGGATGGAAGGTGGATGAAACCAGAAAACGACTATTTAAGCCTGTTGAGAGGTATAGTCTTGACCATTTTAGCTATTTCTGGTCTTTACAGAGAGTAAATTCAGCGACAAAGAGTAAAGTTTGATAAAATGGTTACAGGCTTTTTGTCGATTTTTCCGAATCGACTGACAACGGCAGTATTTTAAAATTTTCAAGAGAGAGCCTGTTGCAAAAGTATAATTAGTGGTTCGACAGGCTCACCACGNNCCGGAGTTTTGCAACAGGCTCAAGACCAGCAATTATGAAAATGAATAAAAAAATTCTTTTAATTAAGGTGATTACCAGTATTGCTTTCTTTGCGATTCTGCTTTCTTTTGTTCAGGGGCGGGA
>DHVH01000221.1 GCA_002412555.1 Marinilabiliaceae bacterium UBA5213
GCCTGAAACGGGCATCGGCTTTTGGTTCAGCACTTTTGGACGTCCCGACATCTACGGCGAAGGTTTTGCCCTCTATCCCTTTATCAATTTCCGGCTGTTTCAACTGGGGCAGTTGCAGGCAAAATCGCGTGTGGCACTGGGATTGGGCTATGCCAACAAGCCCTTTGAAGTGGGCGTTAACACGTATAATACGGTCTTCGGTTCGCATCTGAATGCCTTCATTGGTTTGGGACTTCTGCTCAACTACCCGCTTACCGACCGGGTATCGCTTTCGGCCAGTTTATCGCTCAACCACATGAGCAATGGCTCTTCCCGAAAACCCAACAACGGCATTAATACGGCCACCTTTACACTGGGTGCTATCTACGAACTGGTACCTGTGAAAGAGCCCGACTACCACCCTGCCAGTGCCCCACCCTCCTCCAAACGAGAATGGCTCGCTACGCTAAGTGCAGGTCGAAACCAGGCAGCAGCCTACAATCCCACTATTTACTGGTCGGGCAGCCTCACCACCACCCACCTTTGGTACAAAAACAAGACACGGGCATACGGACTGGGGCTGGATTTGATTCGCTTTGGGGGAGCGCCACTGGCATCCAAAAACTTCCAGGACATTGACGAAAACGACGTTTATAGCTATAAAGATGAACTGTATGCCGGTCTGTTTGCTACCGCAGAATCGCACATGGGCTCTACCGCGCTTTATATTGCAGCGGGTGGTTACATCTACCATGCTACCAAACCAAGACAGCCGGTTTATGCCCGCTTAGGTGTGCGGCAAAGACTGACAGGGAACCTTTTGGCCCATTTTGGGATTAAGGCGAACTTCTTTACGGCAGAGTTTATTGAGTTGGGGCTGGGGTATAGGTGGGGGAGATAGGGAAAACAGGTTATTAGGTCGAGAGGTTGAGAGGTTGTTAGGTCGAGAGGTTGTTAGGTTAAGAGGGATAGGAAGAGTTAAAAGGCATTTTAGAAATGGAGATGGTATGAAGCATATAGTTATTGCGATATTGGTATTAGCGATGTTGGCGGGTTGTAGTTATATTACGGACCTGAAGCGGACGGGTGATGAAATCACTCAGGATATGGGGTGGTCGGGGGCGGATGAAATTGAAATATGGGCGCCGGTGCGACTCATCCTCGTGAATAGTGAAAGTTCTGCCTTGCAATTAACGGGCATGGAATTTATTGTGGAGGGCTATGACCTGATTCAGGAAGAGAATAAACTGATCATCCGGCACCAAAACATTGACTGGCTGCAGGATAGTAAAATTGCTGATTTATACGTTTACAGCTCGGAGTTCAACCGCATCACTGCCAATGCGCCCTGTCAAATTACCACCAATAATGATACGCTACTCATCAACCATTTATCTCTTGTGGTTAATGGCAAAGGCATCTATACGACCAGCGATATGATTTTAAAGGGCAGCGCATTGTCTATTTCGGTTTTCGGAGGAATCAATAAAAGCAAACACACGCTTGCAGGTCAAGTGGATAACGTCACCTACCACATCCAGGGAGGCACCGACATTGATGCATTGGAGTTAGCGACCAAAAGCACGACTGTAGTGCATAAATCCTACGGAGATTGCTACTTAAATGCACGCGATCAATTAATGGTAACCATTTATTCAACAGGCAATGTCTTCTTTACCGGCTCACCTGAGCTGACCTTTGAACAGCGCCAAAATACCCTCATGACCGCCACCGGCAAAGCCATCCCATTCTGATCAAATCTGGTCAACAAATTTCCATAATACAACACCACATTGTTGGTTATGTGACAACAAATAATAAGGACAAGGCGTTCGAAGCTGGTGAAAGCCAACCATTACTCAAAGCTTGTTCATAAAGTTTTATTTACAAGGGATGCGTAGTCGCCAAAAGCGCAGTTCGAACGCAGTGAGATTCCGATGCCTAAAACTTATTTACTTCGGAACAAAAGCATCGAGAAGTTCCGATTTGTCGGAATATGACTTTTCGCAAATGAGCATTTTTGCGACAAGCGTAACAGTCTATCCCAATTTTTCGGAACAGTAAATGGGGCTTTAGGGACAAACCTTAATTAGACGTTGGCGACCTTGATAATATCCGCAAAAACCCCCGCCGCCGTCACATCGGCTCCGGCGCCATAGCCTTTTACTTGCATGGGGTGTTCGTTGTAGTTCTCAGACCAGATCAGAATGATATTATTACTGCCCTCCAAATCGTAAAAGGGATGCGTTTTATCTACTTCTATCAGTCCAACCTGTGCCTTACCCTCTGATAAACGCGCAGCATAGCGCAAGCGTTTACCCTCTTTTGCCAACTTCTGACGACGGGCCTCAAAGACAGGATTCAGTTCGCTTACTTTTTCCATAAAGGCTTCCAATGAAGGGAGGTTAAGATATTCTGCAGGAACGAAGGGCTCCACTACTACATCTTCCAGTTCAAGGGGATAACCCGACTCGCGTGCCAGTATCAACAACTTGCGCACCACATCCGTTCCACTTAAATCCACTCGCGGATCAGGCTCACTGAAGCCCTTCTCTTTGGCTTCCAGGATCACTTCCGACAAGGGCTTCTCCTCTGAAAGTGTGTTCACTATGAAATTAAGCGTGCCCGAAACTACTGCTTCCAGCCGTTCTATTTTATCACCACTGCGCACCAAATCATTAATGGGCGCAATAATTGGCAGTCCGGCCCCCACATTGGTCTCAAAGAAGAACCTGACCCCTTTTTCGCGGGCAGTCCTTTTTAAACGACTGTAGTGTTCGTAGGTCGAAGAACTGGCAATTTTATTGGCTGTTACCACCGAGACGTTAGCCTCCAGCAAGGCCAGATAAACATCCGCGACCTCTTCACTGGCGGTGCAATCCACAAACACGCTATTGGCCACGTTCATGGCGATGATTTTATCCTTAAAATCATCGATACTACCGGGCGTACCGCCGTTGTTCAGCTGCTCTATTACTTTGTCGGGATCAATGCCCTCTCTATCGAGCAACATGGATTGGCTACCGGCTACGCCAACTAAACGAATGCGCAGGCGATTTTCCTTTTGCAATTTTTTAGTCTGAGCACTTATCTTATTCAACAACTTGCTACCAACAGTGCCCTTCCCGGCCAAAAAGAGATTTAGCCGTGAATAATCTGACAAAAAGAAGGCTTCATGAATCACATTCAGGGCCTTACGAATGTCGCGCTCTTTAATGACAAAAGATATATTTATCTCGGATCCACCCTGCGCAATGGCAAAAACGTTCACCCCGTTTTTGCCCACACTGTTAAACAGTTGTCCGGCAATTCCGGTGGTTTGCTTCATTTTTTCGCCCACAATGGCCACGACAGCCATTTCATCATCCACCATCACCCGATTGATCTGGCGATTGGCCATCTCCCGGTAGAACTCATTCTCAATGGCCACTCGGGCAACAGCGGTCTGCTCGGTTTCAATCACCAGACTAATGCTGTTCTCCGATGAAGCCTGGGAAATAAGGATTACATTAACATCACGGGCGGCCAGACAGGAAAACAAGCGCATGGAAATACCGGTCACTCCTACCATGCCTATTCCCTGCACGGTTACCAAAGACACATCTTTAATGGAGGAGATGCCCTTTATTTGCTGGGCCACAGCTGATTCAGCCATGTGGCTGATCAGGGTGCCTTTGGCATTGGGATTAAAGGTGTTTTTTATAAGGATGGGCACCTTTTTCTGGAAAGCAGGAATAATGGTAGGCGGATAAATCACTTTCGCACCAAAGTGCGAAAGCTCCATGGCTTCGGCATAGCTTAGGTTATCAATGCAATAGGCGCGACTGATTACCCGCGGGTCAGCCGTCATAAACCCATCCACATCGGTCCATATTTCCAGCGTAACAGCATCAAAAGCGGCAGCCAATAAGGCAGCGGTATAATCGGAACCACCCCGACCGAGTGTGGTATTCTCATTCTTTTCATTGCTGCTGATAAACCCCGGAAACAGCGAAAGCGCACCCAATTGACCTTTCACCTCTGCCAACAATTGATCGGTTTCACTGGTACGAACCTGATTGCGGCCATATTCGAGGTTGGTTTTTATATATTGTCGACTGTCGAACCATTTAGCACCTAAATAGGTGGCAATAATTTTAGAGGATATCCTTTCTCCAATTCCGGATAAACTTTCAAAGCTTTTGCGACTTAATTCACGAATTAAAAATACCCCCTTCAGTATAATGCGCAACTCCTCTATATCATGTTCAATCAGCTTTGTAGCTTTATTTACGCCGCCAGGATCAAACAATTTGGAGATGATTTGCTGATGGGTTTCTATAATGGATTGTAAGTGATCGAAACAGGCTTCGTTGCCGGCACCGGCCATGTGCGCAGTTTTAATTAACCTGTCGGTAATACCTCCAACTGCTGACACCACAACTACAACGGGTTCATTTTTAATGGCTAAAACAATTTCCTTAACCCTGGCAATGGTTTCTGCAGAACCTACGGAAGTCCCTCCGAATTTCAAAACTCTCATCTTACAATTTTTAAACTTATGTTCAATTTTATTGACTGCAAAAAAGCATATTCTTCCAGCAAAAATACATAAAAATACCAAGCCACAAAGCAACAGAGGGCTAATAAACCAAGGTCTTGATTGTCAACCCATAAAAAATTATACAAAATGTAACAAAACTTAACCCAAATGAGTATAAATACATGCAAAACGATTTTTATTGAAACTTTTGAATAATAAATACAATTTTTAGTAAGTTTGTCGACTTGGTTTTTGAGCAGCGGCTTAAAATTAAGTTTACACATTAGGCCTTTTTATCTTCAAATGTTAAATAGGACAATTGAAAAGAAAGGCAGACACACAGGAAACTGCACCAAGACTTAATCATATCTCGTAACCAGGATGTGATTAGGTATTTCCTGCCATAAATATTTTAAAAAACCAAACCCCCATTGCCATGAAAAAATTGACTCTAATTTTAATGGTAACTTATAGCTTAATGCTATTAAGCGCAGTAGACCTTAACGCCCAGGTAGATCAAACCTTTTGGTTTGTGGCTCCTGAAACGACTCGTGCCCATGCCAAAACACCTGGAATTCTGAGGATTACCGCCTTTGAGGATGCGGCTGTTGTTCGGATTTCGCAACCGGCCAATGCCGGTAATTTCCAACCCATTACCATCACTGTTCCTGCCAATTCTCAGGAAAAGGTAGAATTCCACGATTATGGACAAAATATTAAAGCCTTCAACAGTGTTGGCAACTGGGTGGACAATCAGAACATTGAACCTCCCAGGCGGGCTGACAATTCATTGATTTATGAGCAAATGCTTTGGTCCATCGAAAATGGCACCTTAGATGCTGTGCGATGGAACGATGCCATTGTTCTCAACCACGACTGGGTGGGATTTCCTACCAGTAACAACGACCCAGTGGTAACCAGTCCGGATCTGATCCCCATATTAAATAAGGGCTTACTCATAGAATCAACTAATGGTGCCAACATTGCGGTATATTATGAGGTGGCCAACCCTAGAAACCCTGAAAGATTTAACCTAAAAGGAAGAAATGCTCTGGGGACAGAATTCTTAATCCCTTCCCAGAACAGATTCTACAATTTTGGAGGAACGTCCAGAGCGCGTGAAAAAGTAGATCTCGTGGCCACTGAAAACAACACAACCATCACCATTAATTTCGACAGAAACATTCATAATTTTGTGGGGAAACCAGCCACTGGTAACTCATTTACCATCACCCTTGATCGGGGACAAACATTCTCGCTGAGATCTAATTCCCAGGCAAGGTTGGAGCACCTAGGGGGTATATTTGTGCAATCCAACAAGAGTATTGCTGTTACTATTTCTGATGACTCCATCATTGAATCCAGCAGCTATACCCATTACGATTTAGTTGGAGATCAACTAATCCCCATCAGCATTACAGGTACCCGGTACATTGCTATGCACCCTTCCTATGGGACTACTTTTGGTACATCTTACGGCTATTCACATGCCGCTTCAGTTTCCAATCTGGTATTTATCTGGCCGGTGGGTGACCCAACAGTAATCAGAATTAACGGAGACGCTGTCAAAGAGGGTGCCGGTGACAAACTCTTTTCAAGAGGGCAATTCCATGTAGAAAGCATCTCGGAGAATGGTATTTACATTGAGTCCAGCCAGCCCGTAATTGTATACCAAATATCAAGTTACGGTTATGAATTGGGAAGTGCAGTTTTACCGGCCCTAGAGTGCACAGGATCCAAACAAGTAAGTTTTGCAAGGGTTTATAATGCTAACTTTTTTATTCAAATACTGACCAAGAATAAAAATATTCTGGACGAAAACGGGCAGAATAATTTTGAGGCCTTTGATCAAAATGGAAACTCTCTCACCGATGTTCTTTTCAGCACACCAGCAGGGTCGTCGGTCGGTTGGACTTTGGTAGGCAATACCCCCTTCACCGGAGAAGAGCAATGGTACTCTTTTGTGAAGTACTTTTCAGCTGGAGCAGGATTCAATACAGGCGATGTGGTTACTGTTCGATTTAAAGAGACCGCCAGCACGGATGCCATATATGATGATGAACTATTTCATTTGAGTGTGTTGGATGCCAATGGTGCCAGTATGAGTTTTGGCTATTTTTCGTCATATAACTCGGTGGCCATTTCTGGTCCCAGTGCCATGTGTATTGGTAATGACGTGGAACTACGTACCAATGGCGTCATCGCCAATTGGTACCGCGCACCCAACGATATTGAACCGTTTGAGATCAATAAGAGTGTTATTCTAGTTACTGAACCGGGCCAATACTGGGTGGAAATTCCTAATTCCAGTTGTCAGTCCTCAGACCCCATCAACATCGACTACATCATTCCCGATTTTGATTTAGGACCAGACACAACTGTCTGCCCCGGCGAAACAGTAGAATTGGGGATCGAAGAACTGGTATATTCGGCTGAATACAGCTGGTATGTGAATGATGTTTTGGTGCCCAATCACAATACCTTTACCTATTCTTTGGTGACGTCTCCCAATAGCGTCTATAATGTTATTCTGCACGTTGAGACCAATGTGGAAGGAATTGTGTGTGTGCATTCAGATACCATTGTTGTGAATTCTGGTCCGGAACCATTGATTTCTCTTGGCGCAAATGAATCCGTTTGTGCCGGGTCAGAACTAAGAACGGACTATTATGACTACCTGACCTACGAATGGGTATTCGGTGGTACTGTTATCTCCAACGACACCTATATTGTACCTAGTGTTGTAGGGGATTACACACTTACGGTAAGTACTGCAGATGGCTGTACTTTGGTTCAGGAAATAACTGTGGATATTAATGCATTGCCAGTGGTCACCCTAGCGGATCAGATGGCCTGTATTGGCAACCCTGCCATATTCACTCCGGTAGTTACAACAACTGCTCCTAGTTATGGTTTACTTTGGTCTAATGGCTCAAACAATCCATCTATCACTCTTACAGAACCCAACGAGAATTTTGGAGTAGAGGTTACTGATGCCCATGGTTGTAAAGCAGAGGCTTTTGCATCGTTTGGCTGGCATAACGAAACCGTTTTCCCATCCGACACGATATTGATGTGTTACTCCAATCTGCTGACAGTGGAGATTGAGGATAGTTTTGTCCCAGGAAGTTATATATGGACCTACGACCCAGATCCATTAAGCGGCGGGGGGCCTGTACCTTTGAATGGCACCAGTCAAAACGCGACAGACCATGTTTTAACCATCCAGGCCGAAATAAATGCCGATACCTGGTCGGGACGCTACTATGTAGAAGCTTTAGACAGCCATAGTTGTCCAGTTGACTCCTATTTCGACTTGATAATCACCCCTATACCAAACTTGCAACTCATTCAACCACAGGTTGCACTGGGCGATCCCCGCATGTGTGAGGGTGATACTATTACCATCACCTACACGGATATTTACAACCGACAATTCACCAATTTCACATGGTCGTATAGGGCAGATCCATTTGACACATATACACAGATTAAGGATGGGCCTCAAGCCTGGATAGAAGCTTTCGATGAGGGACAGTATTACCTTTACGCCGCGATGGAAAATGGCTGCGACGCAGAAGGAGATGTGCAGGTTACCACCGTTGATGCCCCCACATTTGAAATGTCAGATCAAGTGGCCTGCCCCGAAACAGACATAGTGCTGGGGATAAATCCAGGTACTTATATATCAAATTATGGCAGCGAGACGACTCCTGATGCCTACGAGTGGCGCAAGGCCACAGCAGGCATGGAAATCACCGATCAGATACCGGTCCTCCCAGATGGCAGCGATGCCACCTATTTAGTCGATGGGGTCAACCGAGGCTCCTACCGCTTAACAGTCTTCAACAACATGGGCTGCTTTGCCTCCGAATTTGCCACGGCCTCATCCCTGGATGTAACACCTGTTAACTTAGCAGACGTTGAAATTTGTGACAATGTAAGTTACACCCTTGCCTTACCAACCGAATTGGCTGTTGCTGGCAGCTCTTATCAGTGGCATCAAGTAACACCAATTGAAATGCCTTATCCGCTGATCAACACACCATGGGATTTAGGTGTACCGGATCCAGGCATTTACACCTACCGTCTGGATTATACCAATCCAAATGGTTGTTTCAGCAGTGGCACCCTAACCCTGACAGTGCTTCCATCACCGGAGTTCACCTTACCAACAGGTGGTATTTGCGAAGGCGAGACCATCTCTATTACTGCGCAGGATAGTTATGTTACTTATGAGTGGAACGGTATTGCAGGTGATAACACCTACGAAGTGAACGCCTCTGGTAATGTTACTTTAGTGGTAACAGATGAAAATGGATGTGCTACATCTGTATCAACCACATTGCAGTCAAGGCCTTTACCGATTGTAAACATTGCTGATGCCGAAGCTTGCCCCGATGAAATCATCACCCTTTCAGTTAATTTTGATCCGGCTGTATACAACATTATGTGGACACTGCCATCAGGGAGAACTGTAAGAAACACCAACTCCATTGAAACGGTAGAAGGACTCTATTCGGTAATGGTGGCCGACGAACTTGGCTGTGCAGGCAGAGATGATGCATATGTCTCCTGGAAAGAGTTTCCCTGGGTTTATTTCCAGCCGAGTTCGAACCTCATTGATATTTGTCCCTTCCAGCTTCCTGTTGAAATTGAAGCGACCGGTGATGTGGCAACGTGGAATGAAATACATTGGCACGATGGACTTTATGAAGCTCAAAGACGACGCATTGCCAACCTAAGTGATACAGTCAACGTGATTCGTGTAAGAAACACGGATGGATGCTGGTCGCGCGCCAGTCAGGCCGTACTTCTTGCTCTTCCAACCTTGTATGACCCTGGTCGTGATGTGGATGGTTGCGAACCCACCGATGGCATCCCCTTTGCCGAAGAGCTTGATGCTGGTGTATTCACTCTATATGAGGATTCGTCAGAAGAACCCCTTGAAGTTCCCATCGTTTCCTACCGCTGGTATGAAGTAATTAGCAATGCGGAGATAAGTTCAGAACAGATGATTACCGCTACTGAAAGCGGACAATACGTGATTGAGATATTCGATGGTTGCTGGATGCACCGCGACACCTTTAATATTGAACTTTACCCCAACCCCGTAATTGCTGGTATTGATTCGACCATTTACCGCCAAG
>DHVH01000204.1 GCA_002412555.1 Marinilabiliaceae bacterium UBA5213
CCAGGCGTAAAGCGAGAAAGAGAACGAAAGCCAGGATTGCTGCACCGGTGATCGTCCATTCTCTTCTGGTGTGTTTTGTTC
Organism: Marinilabiliaceae bacterium UBA5213; assembly: GCA_002412555.1. Taxonomy (GTDB): domain Bacteria; phylum Bacteroidota; class Bacteroidia; order Bacteroidales; family Marinilabiliaceae; genus Geofilum. Next base: position 82 of record DHVH01000204.1, read on the forward strand.
TCCAGATGCTGCGCAAAAAGAGAATAAAGGTAATGAAACCAACAAGTGCGAGCAAACGACTGCCTGTAGTAAAAGCTGGCGACCAAATGAGAGCGATCTGCAGGGATAAATATGAGAATAACACGAGGGGTATGGTCCCGATCACCACCGCGATGATTAATTTCTCGCCATTTTTCAAGCCTCGGGTGGCGGGTACCAAGTTCAAGCAACAAATTCCCAAGCCTGCAGCGGTGACAAAAAATACCCCGACAGGGATCAGGTTCTTTAGTAGTACTGAAAGCCCACCAAATACATTAGTCATTCCGCATGATCGCTAAGCATTCATAATGTTGGATGGAGAGAAAAGGATCAATAGTTACATTATTTTCTACAAAATCTGAGCAAATTGGCATCCCCAAGGAAGAGATTGCTTTATGCTTTAAAATTGGTCAAATGCTTGGATCTGTTCAATCACATAATCAAGATCAGTTTGTTCCATGTTGTAGAACATGGGTAAGCGGGCCAGGCGGTCACTGATATCCTCAGTTACCGGGCAATCTCCAGGTTTGCCACCAAAACTGATGCCCATATCAGAAAGATGCAATGGCAGGTAATGGAAAACACAGATCACCCCTTTGGATTTCATCCAGGCTAAAAACCTTGTGCGGACTTCAAGCGACGGCATTAGCATATAAAACATATGGTATGGTTGCTCACAATAGTCAGGAATAACAGGAAAGCGAACGGCATGTTCCAACGCCCAACCTGCCAAACATTGGGCATAAGCTTGCCAGATATCTTTCCGTCTTTGTTGAATACTGTCTCTGGCTTCCAACTGGGCGAAAAGGACTGCTGCAAGAACCTCTGAAGGCAGGTAACTCGAACCAACATCCACCCAAGTATATTTGTCGATCAGCCCTCTGAAAAAGCGACTGCGGTTTGTGCCTTTTTCACGAATTATCTCTGCCCGCTCGTTTAGTACTGCGTCATTGATCAGAATAGCACCACCCTCACCGCAGCTAATATTCTTCGTCTCGTGAAAACTCTGTGTGGCCAGATCACCAAAAGTTCCCAAATTCTGACCTCGATACTTACCAAACAATCCATGCGCATTGTCTTCAACGATCTTCAAATTATGGGCCTTAGCGATTTTCAGGATTGTGTCCATTTCACAGCCGACACCCGCATAATGCACTGGTACGATAGCCTTGGTCTTTGGTGTAACTAACCGTTCCAACTTAGTTTCATCCATATTCAACGTATCCGGGCGGATATCAACAAAAACCGGTTTAGCTCCGCGCAATACAAAAGCATTGACTGTAGATACAAAAGTGAAGGAAGGAATAATTACTTCATCGCCTGGGCGAATATTCAGCAATATCCCTGTCATTTCCAGGGCATGCGTACAACTGGTGGTCATTAACGCCTTTTGCGCACCGGTGATCTTTTCCAGAAGAGCGTTGCTTTTCTTTGTGTATTCGCCGTCACCTGACATGTGCCCCTTTTTGATCACATCCATGACATAATTCTCTTCCTTTGCGATATACGCAGGACGATTAAAAGGGATTATTCTCTCGGCCATCACTTTACCTTTTCCTCAATGAACTAGAACCATTTATGATACCAAATCTCGATAGATCGAATGGAAAAACCACATTTTTGATACAACTTCAAAGCGTGGATATTTCTTCCTTGGGTCACAGTAGTTATCGTTTGTACCCGGTTCTTAGTAAAATAGCTAAGAGCTTCAGCGACTAATTCCCTGCCAATTCCTTTTTTTTGCCACTCGGGAGCAATGCCAACCAACTCGATTTGACCGGATTTTCGGTCATTATTGATCGCTGTAGTTACATACGCCACTGCCTGATCTTGAACTTCCCAAACAAAAACTCGGTCGTGCCTGGAACGGACAGATTTTTCGATCCAAACCCCATAAAGTTTTTGACATTTACCCCGATCGAAATGGGAATCTGTAAAGAAGCGTGAGTTGGTGTGATTAGTTCCAGCAATGTGGCAGAGAGACTGAATGTCAGATATCTGTGCGAAACGGATATTATCTTTACGCACCAATGAATCGCTCGCCATATCCGATTGAACTTCCAGAGTAATACGCAAATCAACAAAGTGATAACCATCTTTCTCAGCACAAATTACTGTTTGGTCATCATTAATCGTTGCCAGGAAATATAGGCAATCGATATTTCGATCTTTTGACCATTGATTAATGCATTCAACTCGTTCTGAAGTTAAAAAATTTCCATTCACCCTGGCTATACGTTTATTAAAAAAAGTACTATCCCATTCCAGGTATTTTGCATAATCATCTGGATTATTTTTCATCATGCTCAGCCTTGGAATAAACTATATAACTAGGTTTGTCCATCAATCGGAAATGCATACGAGCCAAATACTCACCCATGATTCCCAATGCAAACAATTGAGCGCCGGAGAAAATTGCGATAACTGATGCAAGGAAAGTAAAGCCTGGTACAACACCACCCATTACTAAATAATGGATAAGTACATACAAAAGAATAATGATCCCGAATATGGTGAAAACAAAACCGGTCACGCTGGATATTCGAAGGAGAATGGTGGTATAGCCTGTTATCAAATTCATGGCGTGCTGAATCAGTTTTCTGAAAGTGTAATGTGAAACGCCAAATCGCCTGTCCCGATGCTGAATTTTTACATAACCAAATCGAGAGGTTCCCCAAGAAAGAAGTACATCGATTGAGACAGTTGACCCCAAATAATTTATAAATGAATCCCTCAAGTTTGTCCGGAATGCACGATATGCACTGACATATTGTGCAGTGTCCACTTTCATCACGCTTTTTAAAACAAATTTCGTCGCCAGTGAAGCAAACCATCGGAATAAACCATGTTTTTCTATGCGTGGAGAACCATAAA
>DHVH01000035.1 GCA_002412555.1 Marinilabiliaceae bacterium UBA5213
GCTGGCTGAGTTTTTTAATATCGGGTAAGCCCATTGCCACTTCTACTACTTTTGCCCGGGCAGGCGGAGCGATAGAAAAGCTGATCACAGGGGAGGATGCTCAACGAAGGGCTTATTATAAAAAGATTAAGCTTGGTTTAAACTGGCAATGGATGCTGGTAATTGGGGTTGTGATTGGGTCCTTTATCTCGGCTGTCCTTTCTGATGACTTACAGTTTGGGGTGTGGGTGCCATCGCTTTGGGCTTCAGCATTTGGCGATAGTGCGGTGCTGAGAGTTGTGGTTGCTTTAATCGGGGGTGTTATTCTCGGCTTTGGGGCACGCTTTGCCGGCGGTTGCACCAGCGGCCATGGCATCAGCGGTACCTTGCAATTGGCTGTATCAAGCTGGATTTCGGCCATCTTCTTCTTTGTCGGTGGCATTATTACGGCCCACATTATTTTTAGAGTTATTGCTTAAATAAGACGTGAGGCGTGAGTGAAAGGTGACTTTATAAACTTTTAATAAGTAGTCGATATGAACCATATAATAGAGGAAATAAAGGAGGAGGAAGTAACGGATAAAAGGCCCTTGCTTTTTGGACTGGGTTTTGGGATCCTGTTCGGCTTTCTATTGCACAAGGGTGGTGCAACCAAATACGATGTGATTGTGGGTCAATTGTTGCTGACCGACTTCACCGTTCTTCAAATCATGCTTTCGGCCGTAGTTACTGGTATGATAGGAATTTATTTTATGAAGTCGATGGGCTGGATTCAGCTGTCGCTCAAGAAGGGCTCGGTGGGCAAGAATGTACTTGGGGCACTGATTTTTGGTGTTGGCTTTGCCATTCTGGGCTACTGTCCCGGTACCATTGCCGGTGCCATTGGCAACGGCTATCTGGATGCCATCGTAGGTGGTTTGGCCGGCATTGTTCTGGGCACCTGGATTTTTGCGGTCATGTATCCCCAATTAAAGGATGGCATCCTCAAAAAAGGCGATTTTGGCGATATTACGCTGCCGCGTCTGTTGAAGGTCAACGACTGGGTGGTGGTGGTGCCTGTCGTGGTCTTGATTGTACTATTCCTGTTCTGGATAGAAAGTGCCTATTGATAACAACTAAATAATATCGAAACAATTTCGCATGCGTCAGCATAAAACTCTAACTAATGAAGAATAATAAACTAGTAATAATAGGAGGCGATGCTGCCGGTATGACAGCGGCGTCCAAAGTCAGACGGGAACAACCTGATCGTGAAATAATTGTGTTCGAGCGGGGCAACCACACTTCCTACTCTGCTTGTGGAATACCCTATTATATTGGCGGACTGGTGGAATCAGAAGATGAGCTGATTGCCCGAAAACCTGAAGTTTTCAGGCAGAAACAGAATATTGACGTGCGCATCCGTCATGAAGTGAAAGGAATTGACCTGAGGAATAAGCGCATAAGGGTCAAAAACAGGGATGACGGAAAGGATTTTTGGGAGACCTGGGATGATTTGTTGATTGCTACTGGCGCCTCTCCGTTTGTACCCCAAATGGAGAGTGTCAACTCCAGTGGAGTCTTCTCCCTTTCCTCACTGCAAAATGGGATAGATGTCTTCAACTTTATTGAAAAGGAAAAGCCGACGAAAGCGGTAGTGGTGGGTGGAGGTTACGTAGGTCTTGAGATGGTTGAAGCTTTTATCGAACGCTCCATAGAGGTTATCCTTATTGACATGGCGCCGCAGTTGATGGCTACGATCGATAAGGATATGGCTGACCTGATTTTGGCGTATATGGCGGAGCAGAAGGTGGAGGTTTTTTTGGAAGAGAAATTGCTGCAGTTTGAAACGAATGCCGATGGACTTGTTAAGTCGGTGGTGACAGATCAACAAACCATTGCTGCCGGCCTGGTCATACTAGGGATGGGTGTGAAACCCAATTCTGAGCTGGCTGCCCGGGCCGGCATAAAATTGGGCGCCAGGGATGCCATCCAAGTCAACAAGCACCTGGAAACATCGGCACCCCACGTGTGGGCAGCAGGCGATTGTGCCGAATCCTTTCACTTGATTACCCAAAAACAGGTCCACGTTGCCCTTGGCACCGTTGCCAATAAACAGGGACTGGTGGCCGGCATCAATATCAGTGGCGGAAGTGCCGAGTTTCCAGGTGTTTTGGGAACTGCCATTACCAAATTCAAAGAAATGGAGATCTCACGTACGGGCTTATCCGAAAAGGAAGCCAAGGAATTGAAATTGGATTATCAGGCGGAAACCATCACTTCCGTTTCCCCGGCAGGCTACTATCCTGGGGCTGAAAAGATTACTGTAAAATTGGTGGTGGATTCTAAAAGTAAGCGCATTCTGGGTGGACAAATTGTGGGTTTTAAGGGGGCTGCCAAGCGCATTGATACGCTTGCAACGGCCATTACTGCAGGTTTAACCGCACAGCAGTTGGTTGACCTGGATCTTTCTTATGCACCGCCCTTTTCAACCGTTTGGGACCCGGTGCAAATTGCTGCAAGAAGGTTTGTTTAACTCCACTTCCACTGTGCCCAGTTCAGTCACACTGGCCATCAATGGCGCAACTGTCTCCTTGAGTGAATTCTATGTTGGTAGGGATGGGGCTTTGTTGTCCTTCGTTGTAGGCCTTTGTAAGGATGTCTGTAAAGGTCTGGCTATCATAGCTACCCGAAATGACATACTGGCGGTTAACCATAAAATGCGGAATCATTCGGATGCCCATTGCTTTAGCTTCTGCGATGTCTGCCTTTACATCAGCGATATAAGTTTGCTTATCCAGGGCTATATTGAATGCTTCGGCATTCAATTCCAATTCATCGACCAATTGTAGAAGGGTAGAAACATTATCAATATTTTTGCCATCCACAAAATAGGAGCGGAAGAGAATTTCTTCGGCATTGCTCTGTAGTCCATGCTTTTTAGCAAAATGGGCCAGCTGATGCGCCTTTATTGTGTTGGTTGGGATGACTTTTCCCAGATTATAGTTCAAGCCCACCATGGCAGCCTTCTGTGTGGCGCCTTCACTCATGGCGGCGGCCTCCTCCAGACTGATAGACTTGCGGCGGGCCATATAAGCTTTCAGACTTAAGGTGCCATCGTTTTTCAGCTCGGGATCGAGCTGAAAACTCTTCCAGATAACCTCTACTTTATCCTTGTGGGCAAATTGTGCCAGTCCTGCTTCAAACTTCCTCTTGCCGATGTAACAAAAAGGACACATGACATCTGTCCATATCTCAACCTTTATCTTATTGTCTTTCATAGCTATGTTGTCTTCCTATTCCTAACTTATTTTTTTTTGAGCTTCGAGCTATAGGGATAACAGAAGCAGGGAGAATATGTTTTGGTTTTTTGGGGGATGCCTCCCTCATGGTGTACGTTTTGATGAGAGGATACTCCAGAAAAACGGTAGAAATTGTTGCAAGAAAATTGCTTAACTTTATTGGCTGTGTGTGATCCGCATAAAAATTATGGGACATGTTTAACAAATCAAATAAATTCAAGATATAGATGAATCAAAAACAGGAAAAGCAAAAGTGGCACTCTTTGGAGGTCGATAAAGTGATTGAAACGTTAAATACCAGTAAGGAAAGTGGCCTGTCTGCCAACGAAGTCCAAGAACGCCTCGAAAAATACGGACCCAATGAAATTTCCAGAGGAAAGCAACGGAGTTGGTTGGTACGCTTATTAATGCAATTCCATAACGTATTGATATATGTCCTGATGGTTGCTGCCTTAATTACAGCCCTTATGGACCACTGGATTGATACCTGGGTAATACTAGCGGTGGTCGTTATCAATTCCCTTATAGGATTTATTCAAGAGGGCAAGGCCGAGAAGGCACTGGAAAGCATACGGCAAATGCTTTCACTGGAAGCCATCGTTGTGCGGGATGGCAAAAAGCAAACCATAGAAGCAGAGGCCCTTGTCCCTGGCGATATCGTTCTGCTCAAATCGGGCGATAAAGTACCGGCAGATATCAGGCTGGTGGATTCCAAGGATTTTCGTGTGGAAGAATCCCCACTTACGGGAGAATCCTCCGCGGTAGAGAAAAGCATTGAGTCGGTGGATGCCTCGGCCATCATTGGCGATCAGCTTTCCATGGCATTTTCAGGCACCGTGGTGGTTTATGGCAAAGCTACGGGGGTGGTGGTAAGCACTGGTGCAGAAACAGAGATAGGTTTAATCAACCAGATGATTTCATCGGTAGAGGCCATCACCACACCCTTGCTGCAACAGATTGAAAAATTTGGCAAATGGCTTTCGGTCGTTATTTTATTGGTGGCCGGGGCATTTTTTGCCTTTGGGTATTATTTTCGTGACTACTCCCTCACAGAATTATTTCTGGCAGCCATTGGACTTATTGTGGCTTCCATACCCGAAGGTCTGCCAGCCATTATGACCATCACGCTTGCCATTGGCGTTCAGCAAATGGCCAGGCGCAATGCAATTATTCGCAGGTTGCCTTCGGTAGAGACCTTAGGGGCTGTGAACGTCATTTGTTCTGACAAAACAGGCACGCTTACCCGCAACGAAATGACGGCCAAAACCATCAGCACGGCTGAAAAGGAATATGTGATTGAAGGCACAGGATACAATCCGGAGGGTAAGTTTACATGTGACGACCAGGAAGTTAAGCCGGAAGAGGATAAGGTATTGCTGCAATTGCTGCAAACTGCAAGGGTGTGCAATAATTCTGAAATTGGCAAGGACGAAAATGGCAACTGGACGCTTACCGGAGCCCCTACCGAAGGGGCCTTGCTGACCATGAGTTACAAAGCCGGATTAAAAGACTTTAAGCCTGAGCGCCTGGATACCAT
>DHVH01000349.1 GCA_002412555.1 Marinilabiliaceae bacterium UBA5213
CCAAGCTCAGCCTGGACAACCTCCATCAGTTCGGCGTGACCGTCACGCCCTCCGCCGAAGGCTATCACACCGGCTTCAACACTGCGTGGCTTATGTGTACTGGTCATCAACTCCCGCTTTGACGAGTGTTTTTTTGATCCAAGATCCCCTGGTCAAATTGCCAGATATGGGTCTGTGTAGCTGTTTTGTAGGACAATTTTGTTTATGTACTACAAAAGATTATATTGTCTTGATTCATGTTTGTGTGTTAGATGTTGCTAATGTTGTCATAAATTACCGTAATTATAAATATAATGTAATACTATGTAAATTTATTGTATTTATAAATAATTAAATATTAAAATTTTCTGTTTTAAAATGAAAATTTGAAATTTATTGAATGTGTTTATATGTTTTATATAGAGGTGTTATGTAATGCAGTCTGGTGTATATGAGTTCTTCGGTGTTAACTACTACACGCGCGGCACTGGTCTTGTGCTTGTATTCCCATTTGTCGTCTGGCTTTTCTTTGCGGTTATTTTGCTGCTGTCTCAGTTGACGGAGAATTTCTTTGAAAAAGCAGACAAGCCTCTTAAATGGCGCTCTGTGCTTATTCCGGCGGCAATGATTCCCATCTCCTTTGTGGTCGCATTTTGGGATGTGTATCTCATTGGTCAACAGGCAACCAAGCTTTGCAAGGAACAGGCTGGATTGCATGTATATAAGACGGTGGAAGCAGATGGTTTTATTGGAGATAGCTCAATTGATTATTGGTCGAAATTTGGGTTCAAGTTTGTTGAGTATCAAATGGGAAATGGAGAAAAGTACCGTTATGTATTGTTAAATGGTGACGTTAAAAAAATTTCAGTAGATAATTTATTAAGTTCTTATGAGATAATTAGTAGTGATTCAATAGTAACGAATAAAATATCTGAATATAGTTATGCAATAGTTGACGTAAATTCAAAGCAGGTCATTAGTTCATTAAAGAAGTATTCTATTGATTGTGGGTGGTCAGATATGGTTATGTATAGTGTTTCTGGATTTTCGTATACTCCATGGATATGTTCTGGGATAAGTACCGGCATTAATTTAAATGTTCGTGATTTAATTAAACACTCAATTATTCCAAAATAGAATATTTTTAGCATTGTATTTAATAATATATTTATTTTGCGCTAAAGAATATTATCTAATTGAGTTATAATAGTGAATTATTGGAAATTTTCGATATGTTATTATTAATTTTTGCATTATATATTATAGTTCATTGAATATTTGAAATATAATATGCATAGATGGTAATTATTAGTGACATGTTTTGACCATATTAAGTCAGCAATATGACAAAAATTTATAGGAGATAAGGAGTAGGCAATGAACGTAGATAAATATGCACAGTATGCATGGTTCTCTGATTTGGCATATGTTGAATGGAATGATGGGAACATTTCAGGAGGTTCTGCAAGAGATGCTGCTAAAGAAGCTAAAAGAGTTCCCCAAGATTTGGGAGAACAGATATTCATTAAGGATAACTACTCCGTCCTCTCCTTCTCACCCAACGATGAGTCCGGTTTCAAGGCTTCGTTGTACGGCAATGGCGCGGAAAAGGTTCTGGCGATCTGCGGAACAGAGCCATTTGTGCCGGACCTGACCCAGGCTGATATTGCTGAGATTGGGATTATTGGGTTTGCTCTTCATCAGTCTGTGGGCCTTTTTAACTACATCATGCGATTGAAGGCCGCCCCAGGCGAGTCCAACGTGCTTCAGCTCAAATTAATGGCAGTGAATGACCTGCTTGGCGTACCCGTCCCTCCGGGCGTTAATTACTTGGTTCGCTCAGACCCAACGGACGGTGTCTCGGACTATTATTGGTTTGAGGCCAGTTACACGGGAAAAGCGGAGGCGGATAATAACCCGGCAGCACAGCTTTCAGCCAGTGATACACTTACCCTGACCGGTCACTCCCTGGGTGGTCATCTTGCCAATTTCGCACTGAGATTGTTTCCGGATTTGTTTGATCAGTCCGTAACGTTCAATGCGGCAGGATTTGACCCTGTTACCGCTGGCCCGGCAGCCCTTCGTTGGACGGATGAGTTTGTAGATCTGTTTGCGGATTTCCTGCCCTCTCCTCCTGCGAGTAGTTTTGCGGCCGTTGCTGATCGTCTTTATGTTTTGGAATCGGAATCTTCAGGCCCCGGCAACGACTTGTCTTTTGTGGCAAGTGATGCGTGCGGTTTTTCTCCAAAGGACGAGATATTCATCACAACAGAGAAGAATAGCCATAGTATGGATCAGTTTATGGACGCTTTAGCTGTCCAAGCGCTGCTTGAGAAGCTGAATCCATCTTGGAATAATGTCCAGACAGGAGAGCTGATTTGCGCTGCTTCCAGCGCAGAGGGGGCTTCAGAAGAAGGCATTGTTAATGCCCTGTCGACATTATTCTTAAGCGGTGATGATGCCCGGCCCTTGGAAAAAAGTGAGGCGTCTTCAGACCGTTTAAGCCCAGCGCCTTTTGATGCTCGTGATGCCTTGCATAGCCGGTTGATTAAGTTGGAAAACGTTATCGATGGGTTCGGAAACATACAAATAGATTTTTTTAAAAGTACATCGCCATCCGTCCTGAATGCGGCAGCTCTCCGCCAAGACAACGTCGGACTCGCCGCCCGCTACGCCCTGGTGCATCTGAATCCTTTCATCGTTACCGGTAACGATGCCCTCTACGCCCCGCACAACAACGAAGGGCAGCTTGATCTTGTCAATCCCACCACCGGCCAGGGGCTGAGTGAGCAATACCTGGAAGATCGGGCCAAGTTTCTGGCTCTGAAGAACGAATTGGCCTTACAGGATGCCATACGGCAGGACCAGATCACCGAACCGGGGTATTTTAAAGATTGTGCAACAGGAGCGTTTATTACCAATCATCCGACACCTGATCACAATCTTCGACAGTTCCTTTTCGGCTCAAGTCAGGGCGAGGTCCTTCAAGGGATGAAGGGGGCAGACCATATTTTTGGAGGCGGTGGCGCGGACACCCTTCTCGGCAATACCGATAACGACAGCCTCGAAGGCGGCTCCGGCCAGGACAGCATGGACGGCGGGGCGGGTGA
>DHVH01000236.1 GCA_002412555.1 Marinilabiliaceae bacterium UBA5213
GAAACCTCGCGGGCTATCTTTTGGATGTCATCGCTGGTCTCGGCTGAGTTGAGATTGAAAAATACTGAGCTGATGCGGCTAAGCAGTTTCCCTGACTTTTCAAGGGCTATTATGGTGTTGGCAAAGGAAGGTGCTTCCTTATTTTCAATGATTCGCTGAATTTCTTCCCGACCATGGTCCATGGCAGTGGAGAAAGCCGGGAGGTAATGCTCGGCTTTGATGTGGTCAAAGGGAGCCGTTTGATGGGGGGTGTTAAATGCTTGTAGCAATGGGTTTGTATCAACCATTTTTTGCTCGTTTTTACAGAATGTTAATAAAAGTATGCAACCAAAACAGGCCACTAAGTGTTTTGTTTTAGTTAGTTTTTGCAGCAGTGTTGTCATAAATCTAATAAATGAGTAAATATTATGAATAATTTCTTGCAATTTTACGCATTCATTATTGGATCACAAAGATAGTTCAAATAATGATGGTTGTGATTTTTGTCATGCAACAACGATCACTTATAGACAATAGAATGCTTAATTAATCGTTATTTTTAGTAATCTTAATTAGCTAAAACCAATGCTTATGTATTTTAAAAAATCAGGATTATTCGTTTTCGCAGCCTTTTTGTTGGCTGGGGTAAATATGCAGGGACAGAAAAGTGTAACTGAATTTCTGGAGATGGGGGTTGGCGACGCCAAAATAATGTCTGAAGCCTATCTGCGTCCCTACGGTGAAATGCTCGGAAAATCGCTGAATGGTGGTTGGTACAATTCTGCCGGTGTGCACAAATTAGGTGGCTTTGATATCACTTTTGGTATTAATATGGCCATGGTGCCTGCTGCAGGTAAGAATTTTGATGTTAATGCGCTGGGTTTGAGTACTGGCTGGACTGTAGAAAATCCCAACAATAGTATAGCGCCAACAATCGCCGGGGAGATGTCGGAATCGCAACGTCCCCGTATGCGTTATGAAGGGGAATACGTCTTAACCATGCCCGATGGTACAGGCTTTGACAAGTTGCCTGCTCCAATGGCACAGGTTGCAGTGGGGCTGCCCTTCCATTCTGAAGTATCCATACGCTTTATTCCAAAGACTTCATTAGGGGATGCCGGGAAATTTAACCTCTACGGTTTTGGTGTAAAGCATAGCATTAAGGAATATATTCCTTTTTTGAAGCATGCGCCCTTTATGCAATCATCTGTCATGATGGGTTATACCAACATGGGTGCTGATGTGGACGTAGCTGCCTACTCAGGAGGAACTAATCAGAGTCTGGATATTTCTTCCAGTGCCTTTACTACCCGATTGCTGGTTGGGGTAAATATTCCATTTTTAGCGGTATATACCGGCATGGGTTACGGCTCAGCGAACAGTGATTTTGCTTTAAAAGGTGATTTTGGGACTGCGGGAACTGATCCTTTTACCCTGGGCTATACCACCAAAGGGTTTGATTTCAATGCAGGTCTGCGCTTGCGCTTCGGATTTATTGCGCTTCACGGGGATTATACCTTCGGTGACTATTCAATGGTTTCTGCCGGAATTGGTATCAATTTTAGATAAGAACACTGTTATATAAAAACACAAAGGACGGTCTTTAGGGACCGTCCTTTGTGTTTTTAGGGGGATTTTTTTCTGACTGTTACTCAAATGAATTGATCAGTCCGTTATGAAAGGCTATATCCCGCAAATCCTTTCTTTTTTTGTCTGTTGGCAATAAACTGTCCTGAGGATAACCCATTGGGATGATGGCAATAGGTTCAAGGTTATCCGGCAAATTGAAAGATTCCCGAACTATTTGTGGGTTAAAGTTGCAAACCCAGCAGGTGCCGATGCCCAGACTGGCTGCCATTAAGGTGATGTGATCAATGGCTATGGCTGCGTCTATATCTCCATGGTCCTTATTGTCTGCCGCCCTTTTCCATGATTCGGAATGATCTCCACACACCAAAATGGCCTGAGGAGCCGATTTTATCCATTGTCTGGGATACGACAGCCAAAGGTTTTCCAATAAATGATCATCATCCACTACAATGAATCGCCAGGGCTGAAAATTGACAGCTGAGGGGGCGAGGCGACCTGCCTCAAGAATTTTCAGGATGGTTGCGCTGTCCATTTTTATATCTTTAAAGGCGCGGACCGATTGTCTTAATGCGATTAATTGGGTGAATTCCATTACTGAGCGTTAAATATTTTAAAATCAAAAGGATTTTAAAGATATATAAATTTGATGGACAAAATAGAAAGTGAATTTTTTATTTTATTCAAGATGGATACTCCTTTGAAAACCAATGTGTTTTTTATGAAGCGTTTGGTGAAGATAAGTACGTCCGGATGAGCTTATTTATTGAATGAAGCATTATATTTGTGGATATAACCAACAGATATTTCCTTGCGCTACGTCTATCTTTTTATATGGCTCATTTTTCTTGGTTCCTGTGAAGGCATTCTAAATCTCGAAGTCATAGGGGATGGGAACTCTGTATCTCGGGTCAGGCATAACTTGGCTCCTTTTAGCGAAATTGAGTTTTATGATGCTTTTGAACTGGAAATACGCCATTCGGATCAGCAAGACAAGCAGGAGGTTCGTGTCCAGGCCGACTCTAATTTATTAAGGTATATTGTAACGGAGGTCAATGGTGATCGACTGATCATTCAAAGACTATCTAATTATGATTTGTTTCCCCGGCAACCTATAAAGGTGATCGTTCTCACTCCTGATATTAGCATCATTGATGTATATGGCAATGGCCTTGTCTTTTTGGATTCGTTGGAGGTTGGTGGGCTTGAATTGAATGTGTACTCTAGGGCAACAGTTAAAATGAGGGGATTGAAGGTGGATGATTTTTCCGTTCTATCAAATAGTGGGGGAAACCTTCAAATGGATGGTCAATTTGAGCATCTAGTATTTAGGCAGGCCGGATCTGGTCACGCTAGTTTGGCAGGCAGTGCCAATAAAAAATCGAAAGTGATACAGGAGGGCTCAGGCATTGTCAATGCACTCGATTTTTTTTCAGATAGCATTGAGGTTAGTTTATTTGGTTCGGGTTTGGTTTATTATAATTCCGTAGCCTATAGCTCCGTCACTATTAATGGAAGCGGACGTGTCTACTATTCAGGTTCAGAGACCCCCAACAGTATAAGCATTGAGGGTGGTGGACGTTTATATAAACACTGATATTCAAATAATAGTTCGTTATTGTTTTGTAAATCACAGATTTTAAATGACTTGCACTTCCTGGTTTCAGAAACCTAACTTGTTGAATATCATGAATTTATATTTGTCTATCAACCTAATGGTCTATCAACCTACCGATCTATTGTCAAATACACCCGCAAACAAAGTCTTCTCCTAGCGATTCAATGGCTTTAATCTCTGCTTTCTTTTCGACTTCGGTTTGGCGACACTCTTCACACACAGGCAGATTTACCCGAATGTTATAAATCACCGGCAAGGTTGTTATTGGCTGTTCGCACACGAAGCATATGGTCTTATCTGATAGATTTCCTGTGGTCATTTGGATGAATTTAAGAAGTTAAGCTGCCCAAACTATTTTCTGCAAATATAAAGGTTTAACTTTTTAATGGTCGCGAGACCATCTTTATTCGCTGATTCAAAAAATTCGTATAATAATTGGTTTTTTATACGCAATGGGATGTTTTGGCAATAGTCTGTAATTTAAATCACAAAAAAAAGTAAAAGTTATAAGTAAAAGTAAGGTAAAAATGCTATTTTTGTCAATCCAATAAAAGAAAGAGAATTTTAGCGTGCATGTACGTTATAGCATTTATCATTGTGAGAGTTGACATGCCAACCGCATTTTACCAACATTAATCATAAAACTTTAAAGGATGAAAAACCAGGTATCCCGTTATGTAGATGATTTTATGGCTGGCGTTATTGCACGTAACCCGGCTGAACCAGAATTTTATCAGGCTGTTCACGAAGTGGTCGAAAGTCTGGCCCCATTCATTATTGAGAATCCTGTTCTTATGAAGAACAAAATTCTTGAAAGAATGGCAGAACCGGAACGTGTCATTATGTTTCGTGTGCCTTGGTTAGATGACAGGGGAGAGGTTCAGATAAACAGAGGCTTCCGGGTTCAGATGAACAGTGCCATTGGTCCCTACAAAGGCGGACTGCGTTTTCATGCTTCAGTCAACTTAGGTATTCTTAAATTTTTGGCCTTTGAGCAGGTCTT
>DHVH01000328.1 GCA_002412555.1 Marinilabiliaceae bacterium UBA5213
TTTTCTTCTCCCATTTTAAAGATTTCTTCCACGCCATCGCTTGCCAAGGCCTCCTTAATCATTTCACGTACACGGGCATTCATTTGTGCTGTATCAGGGGCATCACCTTTTGTGAGTTTAACGACAATAGAACGGACAGCCAAATAATAGTGGGTGTAATCCCGTTCATTTTGTGTGAGCTTTTCACTTCCTGCACAAATATCATAGGCTGCTTTAAGGCGTTTTACCAAACCCATGAATCGGGCTTCTTTATCTTTGGTTTGCATTACGAATTCAGCCCCTTCATTCAAGGCATTCAACTGTTGCAGCGGAGTACCGTCAAAGTATTTAGAGTTAGAAAATTTGTGAAACAATTTTGCCAATAAGTCTAAGTGATTCCGAACGATAATCAGCGATTCTCCAATATCCTCAAAGTTATCTTCATCGCCCTTATTGTATTTGGCAAGGGCAAGATTCATTTGTTTTTTAATGCCAATATAATCAACAACCAGCCCCTTGTTTTTGCCTTCAAATTTTCGGTTTACACGTGAAATTGTCTGAATTAGATTGTGCTGTTGTATCGGTTTGTCAATGTAAATGGTATCAAGGAATGGCACATCAAACCCGGTAAGCCACATATCGACCACGATGGCTATTTTGAAATTCGATTTGGCATTTTTAAACTGGCGGTCGAGCTCTTTGCGGTACTCTTTTGTGCCTAAAAGGTTGTAAAGGGTTTCATCATCATCTTTGCCACGGGTCATAATCATTTTTATGCGCTCCATTGGCTTGATTTCCTTTTGGTCATTTTCAGAAAGTTCAACGCCTTCTTGAGCTACAAGAACCTCGTTCCATTCGGGACGTAAGGCTATTACATTTTTATAGAATTCATAAGCAATTTCACGACTGCTGCATACAAACAAAGCTTTGCCTTTGATGGATGCACCTTCGGAAATGCGATTTTCGTAATGATGAACGAAATCCTCGGCCAAAGCATTCAACCGTTTCGGATCGCCAATAATTGCATTCATATTGGCAACGGCCTTTTTGCTTTCTTCTATCTGGTATTCGTTTGCACCCAGCACAGCTGCTTCCTCGTAATACTGCTCGATTTTTTCGAGTTCGCTGTTGTTCAGGGCAACTTTGGCGGCACGGCCTTCATACACAATGCGAACGGTAATTTCATCTTTTACCGATTCGGTCATGGTGTATGCATCCACCACCTTACCAAACACATCGAGCGTGGCATCAATGGGCGTTCCGGTAAAGCCTACATAGGTGGCATTGGGTAATGAATCGTGCAAGTACTTGGCAAAGCCAAAGGTTTTGGTTACTCCGTTTTCAGTTACCCTGATTTTCTGATCGAGGTTTATTTGACTGCGATGTGCTTCGTCTGAAATACAAATCACATTGGTCCTGTCAGTAAGCAATTGTGTGTCTTCGGTGAATTTATGGATAGTTGTAAGGAATACGCCACCACTCTGACGATCTTGCAGCAACTCACGCAAATGAGTGCGGCTCTCAACGCTAATGATGTTATTATCGCCTATAAATTTCTTAGCCTCACCAAAGGTTTCGGATAGTTGATCGTCCAGATCAGTCCGGTCGGTAATTAGCACAATGGTGGGACTTTCGAAATGCTTGCTTTTCATGAGCAAACGGGTCAGATACAACATGGTGTAGCTTTTTCCACAACCTGTTGCACCAAAATAAGTTCCTCCCTTGCCATCACCTAGGGGGCGTTGAGCCAGTTTAATGTTGTCATATAAACGATTGGCTGCGTAATATTGGGGATAGCGGCAAACAATTTTCACATCTTTTTTCGATGTGTCGGGCATGAAAATAAAGTTCCGGATAATGTCTCTTAAACGGTTTTTATTCAACATGCCTTGTACCAAGGTGTACATGCTGTCGATGCCATCCACATCTTTGGCCAATCCGGCAATTCTGCGCCAAGCATAATAAAACTCGTAAGGTGCAAAAAAAGAACCGGCTTTGTTATTTACCCCATCGCTTATGACACAGAAAGCGTTGTATTTAAACAGTTCGGGAATATCCCTGCGGTAGCGCTTGGTTAATTGCTCAAAGGCGTTAAAAACAGTGGCCTCCTCACGAATGGCCGATTTAAACTCAAACACCACCAACGGCAAACCATTGATATAAATAATGCCATCGGGAATACGCTTTTGTGTTCCGGTAATCTCCAGTTGGTTGACAAACTTATAGATGTTGTAATCCTTGGGATATTTCTCCTGTGGGTCGGCAACTATACTATCCAGATTTTCACTTGCCAATTGGGCTTCCAAACCATTGTAATCAATCAGTTCAATATGAATGTCTTTTTTACTGCGGTCTTCACGTTTTAAAATAAACCCATCGCTCAACCAGCGCATCACGGTTTTATTGGTGTCGTAAAGGTCGCTGGCCGGAAGTGTTTTTAATTGAAGAAGAATAGATCTCGCTTCATTTTGGGTGAGTTGTTGATTTTGATACTTAGATAAAAGGAATTCAATAAAATCATCCTCAATTATCACATCATCTTCGGTGCGTGCAATGGTGATTCCCAACTGGTGAGAATATCCTTCATTCTCCAGCAACTTAATATATGCGTGTTCTAATTTTTCTTCGGTGAATTTCATTTTTACTCTTAATTTAGGCTGACAATTTCATCTTCAATAAACCAATCTTGTGAGATAGCGTATTCCTTTACCTTATCGGGATTCTTAGTATAAGCAACAATTGCTAAGCTTTTTTCAGCTCGACTACATGTTACATAAAATAAACGCCTCGTACGGTCAATACTTGAATCATTACCTTC
>DHVH01000261.1 GCA_002412555.1 Marinilabiliaceae bacterium UBA5213
TTTTGGGTAAAGGCATAAAGGCAGCACTGGGGAATGATAAAGTATATATAGGCAACCTGGAACTGTATGAAGCCCTCGATGATAAAAAACCTTCCAAAAACATTGTAGAAGAAGTAAAAGCCCTCGAAGCCGAAGGGAACACCACCATGCTTATTCGCCGGAATGACGATTATGTAGGCATCATCGCCTTAATGGACACCCCGAGGGCAGAAGCAAAAAGTACGCTGGTGCAATTAAAGAAAATCGGAATCAAACGGATGGTCATGCTCACGGGCGACAACCAGAAAGTGGCCGATGCCGTTGCCAAAGAAATAGGCTTGACCGATGCATGGGGCAGCCTGTTGCCAGAGGAAAAAGTAGATGCCATAAAGAAACTGCAAGAGCAGGAATCGAAGGTGGCAATGGTAGGCGATGGCGTAAACGATGCCCCCGCAATGGCCAATAGCACCGTGGGCATAGCCATGGGCGCGGCCGGTTCTGATGTGGCACTCGAAACCGCTGATATTGCCCTAATGGGCGACAAACTGGAAACCCTTCCCTTTGCTATCGGCCTGAGCAGAAAAGCAACAAGTATTATAAAACAGAACCTCTGGATTAGCCTGGGTATCGTTACTTTACTTATTCCGGCAACCATCTTTGGGCTGGCCGGCATAGGCCTTGCCGTAGTTATTCACGAAGGTTCAACCCTTGTTGTGGTATTTAATGCCTTGAGGTTGTTGGCCTACAAAAAATAACTATATGCAAAAGAGTACATTTCACATTTCCAAAATGGACTGCCCTTCCGAGGAAACCCTTATCAGGATGAAACTCGAAGGGCTTTCCATGATTAAAAGTTTGGTGTTCGATATTGAAAACCGAAAACTTACTGTCTTTCATTCTGAAGAAAGCTCTGAAATTGAGAATCACCTGAAAGAACTCAATTTAGGGTCGCAACTCCAAGAAACAATTGTTGTCCAAGCGGATGAATTCAAGGACAATTCATCGGTACAATCGAAACTCCTTTGGACGGTTTTGATTATCAACTTTGCATTTTTTATTATTGAAATTACCACGGGTTTTATTTCTAAATCTATGGGTTTGGTTGCCGATTCGTTGGATATGCTGGCAGATGCACTTGTTTATGGTCTTAGCCTTTGGGCTGTCGGTTCAACTGTGTTCCGTAAGAAAAAAGTGGCAAAGCTGAGTGGCTATTTTCAACTGGCTTTAGCATTGATTGGGCTTATAGAAGTAATACGCAGATTTATCAGTTTCGAAGCTGTGCCGGATTTCAAAACCATGATTATTGTTTCCATATTGGCATTAATTGCCAATTCCGTTTGCCTTTATTTATTACAAAAATCAAAAAGTGAAGAAGCACACATGAAAGCTACCATGATTTTTACATCAAACGATATAATTATCAATACGGGCGTTATCGCAGCAGGAGTATTGGTTTTGTTGACCCAATCAAAGTATCCTGATTTAATCATTGGTGCAATTGTTTTTTTAATTGTGGTCAGGGGGGCTTTCAGGATATTAAAACTTGGAAAATAGATATGGAAGTAATTTTAGAGTCAATAATAAGCTGTCCAAATTGTGACTTTCAGAAGAAAGAAACCATGCCCATGGATTCTTGCCAATTCTTTTATAAATGTGAAAATTGCCATACCATTCTGAAACCAAAACAGGGAGATTGCTGTGTGTATTGTTCGTATGGTTCGGCAAAATGCCCTTCCATTCAAAAGAATGAAAGTTGCTGCTGATTATTTTTAACAAATGGAAGTACAACTGAGTTCTAACAAAAAATATTTTCGTTATATTTAACATTTAGTTTTACAAACACAAAATCAAATTGAAAAATAGCAGGTGTAAGTTTGGAAAATGCAATAGTAGAAAGGAAAAATAGACTTGCAAGTAAGGAAAATATTGCAGTACGTTCGGAAAATACAATTCCAAATAAGAAAAGAGAAAATGTGAGTGGGGAAAACGCAATTGTAAAACTGAAAAACAAAATTGTAAAAGCGAAAAAACCAAATGTAATTAATTATAAAATTGAATGTCCGTAATTAGTCACAACCAGACCGTCACCCTGGACTTATTTCAGGGTCTTTTTTGCAAATAGCTGATTATTAGTGGCGAAAGATGCTGAAACAAGTTCAGCATGACGTGCTAAATATTAATTATGACATAGAACGGATATTCAAAAATTATAAACCTTTAAAAATTAAATTATGGCATCACGCACAAAACTTACAGACACAGCAACCTTGGAATTGTACCGGGTAGCTTTGGAAAATGCAGAAACCCAACCTGAAATTTCAGCAATCATGGCAGATTTAGGCTAAGATTCAACAGTTATCGCAGACGGCAAAGCATTGCTAACAAAAACCCGAACTGCATACGATGCAAACAAAACCGAAGACGATGAAACATCTGCCGCTTACGCCGATTTTTCAAGTAAAAAGGAACAATTGGAGGATACATTCAACATTCACCGCAAGAAAGCAAAAGTTGTATTCCGTAACGATTCATTAACCGCTGACAAATTGGCAATTTCTGGAACAATGCCACGGACTTATATCAAATGGTTAGAAGCTGCAAAGAAATTTTATTCCGTGGCATCAGCCGATACAGCGGTTCAAGGTAAATTATCCCGTTTAAAAATCTCCGTTGACGACTTGACAGCGGCAAACACATTGATTTCTGAATTAGAAACGGCAAGAGCAGTTTACCTGAAAGAAAAAGGGGAATCACAAGATGCAACCAAAGGCAAAGATGCAGCATTTGCAAAGATAGATGATTGGATGAGTGAGTTCTATGCCGTAGCAAAGATTGGTTTAGAGGACAATCCACAACTATTAGAAGCATTGGGCAAAACCATAAGAGGATAGTGGAATTGCCCTCCCTATTTGTAAGCACATTGGCAAGCCCCACGAGCCAACGCACGACCAAAACTTGCCAAAGAGCTTACAAAGCCTGCCCAAGTAACCGCCTTTAAGGGCGGTTTTAGGGTTGCCCTCCCACAAAAAAA
>DHVH01000163.1 GCA_002412555.1 Marinilabiliaceae bacterium UBA5213
TTATGTGGTTTGGTACTAAAGATGGGCTTTCAAGGTATGATGGAAATGAGTTCAAAAATTACAGGTATAACAAATATGACCCGAACAGCATTGGGAACAATTTCATCCGATCACTTTTTCAGGATGCGGATGGTAAGATCTGGATTGGCACTGACAACGGGGCCTACATATATCATCCGGAAAAAGATACTTTTGAACATTTTAGGATTGGCACAAAAAATGGAATAAAAATAGAGAAGGAGGTCAATGACATCCAACAGGACCAGAATGGGATATATTGGTTTGCTGTTGATTGGCAAGGCATATTCTCATATGATCCCCAAAAACAAGAACTTCTGTTCTATGAACTAAATGTGGTTGTTAATGCCTGGTGCATTTATGTTGATAATGGTAATAAGGTTTGGATTGGGACCCACGGAGGTGGACTCAATTATTTTAACAGAGAGAACCAACAATTCGAGAAAGCCAATTACGCATCATCTGACCAGGCAGATAATAACAAAGACGATATTTATCGAATATTCCAGGACAATTACAATGACCTCTTGATTGCAACAGCCAATAATGGCGTAAAAAGGCTCAATCTGGTCACTAACAAAATTCAACCCTTCTTGCCTGAGCAAGATTATTCATCCTTGTTTGTCAGAGATGTTATCCGAAAATCAGATAATGAAATATGGTTTGCAACCGGAGGTGGGGTTTGCGTGTACAACATTCTCAAAAAAGACATTCAGTACCTTAAGCATAGTCATTTCGACCCCTATTCACTTTCTGATAATGCCACCTATTCGATTTATAAAGACAGAGAAGGGGGCATTTGGGTTGGGACCTATTTTGGAGGAGTTAATTACTATCCATATCAATATACCCCGTTTAAAAATTATTACCCAATAGCAGATAAGGACGATTCCCAGACGCTGATTGGAAGAAGAATAAGAGAATTTCAGTTAAGTCATGATGGTTTGATATGGATAGGATCAGAGGATGGAGGTTTGAGCTTATTTAATCCGACACATGAAACTTTTGAGCACTTTTTACCGGACGGAGAGCCTGGAAGTATATCCTACAATAATATTCATGGATTACTAATGGATGACGATCAGTTATGGGTAGGAACATACAATCACGGATTGGAAGTAATGGATCTGGATACCAAAAAAATAAGAAAGCGCTATGTTAAAACCGAAGAAAAAAATTCGATTCCTAACAACAGCATTTTCGCCATCTTTAAGGATCATTCTGGCCGTGTATGGATTGGCACCCTATATGGACTTTGTTATTATAATCCGGAAAGCGATGACTTTACCAGGGTAGAAAAATTGGATAATAATTTTATCAATGATATTTTTCAAACAAAGGATGGCATGATATGGGTCGCCACTTTAGGGAAAGGATTGTATAGGTATAACCCTGGCAAAGAGGAATGGACCATCTTTACAAATGATCCGAATGACCCTGCCAGCCTTGCTCACAACAAGATAATTTCCCTTTTTGAAGACAGTCAAGCAACCTTGTGGATAGCAACTGAAGGCGGGGGGCTGTGCAAATACGCTTCTAAAGACGAAAATTTCACTTCCTTTACCACCAGTGAAGGACTTCCAAACAATGTAGTATATAAAGTAATTGAAGATAACCATTCCAATATTTGGTTTACCACAAACCAAGGGATTGTATGCATGAATATCAACGATTATTCGATTAAAAAATACACCAAAAGCGATGGATTGCTTAGCAATCAATTCAATTATAAATCGGGCATTAAAGGTAAGAATGGCGTTATTTATTTTGGTGGGCTGGATGGTTTTGTGGCATTTGATCCCACATCTTTTATTTCTAACGAACTACCTCCTACTGTCCATATCGTTCAGTTTGAATTATTCAACTCGATAGTTAGACCTGATGAAAGTGGCTCACCACTGAAAAAGGCTATCGAGGCCACCAAAGAAATTGTATTAAAGCACAACCAATCCACCTTCAGTTTTAGTTTTGCGGCACTTAGTTATGTAGCTCCGGAACAAAATCAATACGCCTATATGCTTGAGGGTTTTGACAATGACTGGATCTATTTAGACAAGCTGCAAAAAGCAGGATATTCTAATATCCCTCCCGGAAAATACACTTTCAAAGTAAAGGCCTCAAACAACAATGGTGTTTGGAGCGACAAAGAGGCAGCCATAGACATTCATATTCGTCCACCATTCTACCTCACAATCGGTGCCTATTTATTTTACCTTGTGGCTATTGTTGTAAGTATTGCTTTATTCTTCATTGCTTACCAAAACCGCATTAGCAAAAAGAACAAGCGTCGACAGGAGATTTTTGAAAATGAAAAATCGAGGGAAATCTATGACGCCAAAATCGCATTTTTTACTAATATAACCCACGAAATCAGAACCCCCTTAAGCCTGATTAAGGGACCACTGGAGTATATTATTAAAGAAAAGATCAACGCAACAGAAAGAGATGAGTACTTAAAAGTCATTGAGAGAAACACCAATCGTTTATTAGATCTGAGCAATCAACTGCTAGACTTTAGAAAAACAGAACAGGAAGGCTTTCGCTTAAATTTCGTGTCAATAGATATCCCTCTTTTAATAAATGAGGTTTACTTACGATTTAAAACAACCGCGGTTAGCCGACAGTTAAACTTCGAAATGACACTGCCTACCGAAGATTTCTATGCGGATGTTGACAAGGAAGCGTTGACGAAAATACTTAGTAATCTTTTTAATAATGCCATTAAGTTTGCGAAAACATCTATCAAACTGACCTTGCAAAAAGAGAATGGCTCATTTCAAATCGTCGTTTGTAACGATGGCGTCAAGATTGTAGGTGATTTATGTGAGAAGATATTTGAGCCTTTTTACCAGGTAGAAAACATTAACAATGAGCATGTCATATCCGGAACCGGGTTAGGATTGCCTTTGGCCCGCTCTTTGGCTGAATTGCATGATGGGGAACTGAGATGCATCCAATCCGATGATCCTTTCAACTGTTTTCAACTGACCTTACCCATCGCTCAAACAATTTCGCTTCAGTTTAAACAAAACAACACTGAAAAATCTATTCTTGAGATTTCACCAGCAGATGACGGGCTTGAGAAGCTATCAAAACATTCACTTCTAATCGTTGAAGACGATGATGATTTCAGAATATTCTTATACAATCAACTAAAACGTCATTACATCATCCATAAGGCGATAAACGGTGTAGAAGCATTAGCGGAACTCCAAAACAACCAAATTGACATCATCATAACGGACATTACCATGCCCAAAATGGATGGGTTTCAACTCTGCAAAGAAGTGAAATCCAATTTGGACTACAGTCACATTCCCATTATTCTACTTACGGCAAAAACCAATTTACAGGCTAAAATTGAAGGCTTGGATGCGGGGGCTGATGCCTATGTTGAAAAACCATTTTCAATGGAGCACATTTTGGCTCAATTATCCAACTTGTTATCCAACCGTAATAATTTAAAAGAGGCCTTCATCAATTCCCCACTTGTAAAAATCAGAAGTATTGCCCCAACCAAAGCAGATGAAGACTTTTTAAAAAATGTAACAGAGGTCATTCATAAAAACATTTCAGATACGCAGTTCAATGTAGACACCTTAGCCAATGCACTTAACATGAGCCGGTCAAGCCTGCATAGAAAAATCAAAGGCGTTTCAGAATTAACCCCTAATGAACTTATCCTATTGGTAAAACTTAAAAAAGCTGCTGCCTATATCCAGGAAGGAGCAAGAGTTAACGAGGTTTGCTTCATTGTTGGATTTAACTCTCCCTCCTATTTTTCCAAAGCTTTTAAGAAACAGTTTGGCGTATCACCCACAGAATGGATACAGTAACCATTTTATAAAAGCGGCCATTCACGGCAATATAATTTGGATCCACACTTACAAACCTCTCTGTAGACTTTGTTGCCAACCAAAGCCTACAGAGGGGTTTTTCGTATGCAAAAATCCATAAAACTCCTTTAAGACACTGTTTTGGTAGAATTTCACATGGAATTGGAAGAAACGAAACCGATTCCAATGTAATTTGAGACTAAGTTTGTTCATCCATCAATACTAAATACAATTGAGTGTTTGTTGATGAACAGTTATTCCTCTCTTCAAAGTGGAGGCTTTATTGAATTATGAAATCCATTGAAACACGAGTTTAAAAACCACCAAAGATGAAAAACCTAGTATTATTCAGCGCTCTTGTGCTTTTTCTTTTTGCCTGTAAAACCAACCAAAAAACTGAACTTCAGGTCATAAATCCTTTGCAATTGCCATTTGGAGATCCATTTCTTTTGCATAGCAGTGAAGATGAAACCTTTTATATGTATGGAACCTCTGAAGATCTTAACGGATTTAAAACTTATGCATCAAAAGACCTCAACAACTGGGTAGATATGGGTATTGTTTACGACAACAACCAGGATAGCGCATGGGGCATAAATTGTTTTTGGGCTCCTGAGGTCTATGAACGAGAGGGAAAATTCTATTTGTGGTACAGTGCCAACTGGAAACATAATCCAACCAACGAAGGCGAAAATTTTCGTATTGGAGTTGCGGTAGCCGACAGTCCTACAGGCCCGTTTAAAGACATGCATGCCCGCCCTATATTTGACCCTGGATATCCAATCATTGATGCCAACCTGTATTTTGACGATGAGGCAGACAAGGTTTACTTGTACTATTCAAGATGTTGTTACAAGAATCCTGTTCAATCAGAAATATCTGATTGGGCCAAAACGAAGGGCTGGTTTGATGAGATTGAAGAAAGTTGGATTTATGGTGTTGAAATAAAACCGGATTTTTCAGGAGTGGTAGGTCAACCTCAATTATTACTACAGCCACCCTCTAAAATGAATGATTCTCAATCTGAGTGGGAAAGTCGCTCAGTGACCAGTCGTGAAGTTAACCGCCGATGGAATGAAGGCTCATTTCTTTTCAAAGAAAACAACACCTACTACATGATGTATTCAGCCAATTTTTTCGGTGGACAAAACTATGCTGTAGGATATGCAACATCGAACCATCCCCTGGGACCCTTTGAGAAAGCATCCAGCAACCCGGTTTTACAAAGCAAAGAAGGAACTGCAGGTTTAGTAACAGGTACAGGGCACAACATGGTGCTTACTATGCCCAATAAGCAAAGACTCTGTGTTTACCATGGACGCACCGAAAGCACAGGACATCAGCGCATTGTTTTCATCAACGAATTACATGTTAGTAAAGACGGCCGACTCACCGTTGAGGGTCCAACATTGGATAAAATGCCTGTGCCCTCTGAAAAAAAGTAAATAAAGGAAGAGATCGCAAAAGAATCTATTGATATACAAGGCCAATATGAACTTACACATTAAAAGAACAAGCTACTTATTATCTCTTCTGCTTTTATTTCTTTTCCGGGTTGACGGACAGGAGAATCCGGTAGCAGATCCGGATGCCATTGTGATTTCCGGGAATATGAGATTTACTGTTTTAACGCCAGAAATGATCCGAATAGAATGGAGCGATACCAAACAGTTTGAAGACAGAGCTTCCTTTATAGTGGTTAACCGACAATTGCCTGTACCCATTTACACAACCGAAACAAGAGATGGATACCTATATATTACAACAGAGAAACTTGAGCTTCAGTACAAAATCAACACCAATCCGCTTACGAATCCTGCAAGCTCCAAAAATCTGAAGATTTCTTTTGAAATGGATGGTGTGCCCACCATTTGGTTTCCAGGCAAAAGGGATCCCTTTAACTTAAAGGGGACATTAAGAACTCTGGATCACTCAATTGGCGACAACCTGAGAGGAAGTATGGAGGATGGCCTGTTATCACGTTCAGGCTGGGCACTGATAGATGAATCCAAACCCAATGGTGACACCAGCAAAAGTTTGTTGCTCGAAAATCAAGGGGGAGCTTTCGACTGGGTTGCGCCGCGCAAACCGGGAAACAAAATCGATTGGTACTTTATGGCTTACGGTCATGATTATAAGAAGGCCCTGCTCGACTATACAAAAGTGGGTGGAAAACAACCCCTGCCTCCTCTCTATTCATTAGGCTATTGGTACTCAAAATACGAGAAATATTCAGAGCAAGACTTTAAGAATATTGTCAACGAGATACAAGCGAACGACATTCCCATCGATGTAATGGTTGTGGATATGGATTGGCATAAAGATGGCTGGACCGGTTGGAGCTGGAACAAGAATCTGTTTCCCAATCCTCAGGGATTTATAGAATGGTTGCATGAAAAAAACTTAAAAACCACCCTGAATCTTCATCCGGCAGACGGAATCGGCACACATGAAGACAACTATCTGGCCCTAGCCAATGAACTTGGGCATCCAACCAATCAGACCATAAAATGGAACATCGAAAACGAAACCTTCTATCAAAGCTTCTTTAAGCACATCATGCGACCTCATGAGGATATAGGAGTTGATTTTTGGTGGCTGGATTGGCAACAATGGATGCTGGCACCTGAAATGGAAGATTTAGGAAACACCTTTTGGTTAAACTATGTTTTCTATAACGACATGAAATTCAACAGGCCTAACCGCCGCCCCATGATATTTCACCGTTGGGGAGGTTTAGGCAACCATCGCTATCCAATTGGCTTCTCTGGTGACAGTTGGGCTACCTTTTCAACCCTGGCATTTCAAATCTATTTCAACTCCACTGCTTCCAATGTCGCCTATGGCTATTGGAGCCATGACCTGGGAGGCCATCAGGGTGGCACCAGTGATCCAGAATTATTCCTGCGCTGGATACAATTTGGCATCTTCTCGCCCATTACAAGGACGCATGGCACCAATGCAGAGCATATTGAACGACGCATCTGGAAATACCCGAATTTTGAGCAAATGCGGGATGCCCTAAAATTCCGATATGCCATGATACCCTATATATACACCTATTCCAGACAGGCCTACGATACCGGTTTATCCCTCTGTCGCCCGCTATATTACGACTTTCCCCAGGTAGATGAAGCGTATAAACAGGAAACGACCTATATGTTCGGAAACGAAATACTGGTGTCGCCAATTGTCACCGCTTCAGAAAACGAAATTGGAACAACCTCAAAAAACATTTGGTTGCCTGAAGGCCGTTGGATGGAGGCAGAGACAGGAACAATTCTTGAAGGAAATCAGGATTATCAACGAAGTTTTGCTCAGAATGAAATCCCTTTCTTTTACAAAAGCGGTGCAGTCATTCCATTGTATCCAAACATTAAGCATTTAAAAGAAAGACCGGACACCCTTATAATTCAGTTCATCCCGGGTGAATCTGGTGCATTCGACTATTACGAAGATGAGGGAGATAATGATAAATATAAAGACGGTTATTTTACCTCAACAAAAATTGAACAAAACACCAGTGATCAGCAAGGCGCATATACCATTTATGGTCGGCAGGGATCATTTGAGAACATGCCTTCTGAAAGGAGCTACCAACTGCGACTTCTTTCTAAGCTGCCAGCCAAAAAGGTGGTGGTAGATGGAACAGAATACCCCTACTCTTCCATGCCCCAAACCGGCCATTGGACTTATGATGGGAAGCAGTTGGCAATTGTTGTCATGTTACCATCAAAAAATTGTAACGCCCCTATCCATGTCCAGGTAGATTACAATGACAAGCAGGCAGAATCCAACAGTTTAATAAGTGGGAAAATGGGACAAATGGCAAGGTTGATGCAATGCCA
>DHVH01000215.1 GCA_002412555.1 Marinilabiliaceae bacterium UBA5213
ACGCTGGCCTCAGAGAACAGCAAGCAGGGAATCGCTATTTATGGCTTTCAGCGCAACCGTTCACCCTACGATGCCAATGGTGATGGCTTCTCTGAACTGTCGAAAATCAAGAATAGCACCATGGGTCTGCATTACACGGTGAAGCCGGGTTATAAGAGCAAGATAACGGCCGACTATTTTCACATCAGCGAGACCCGCCGTGGTGGTGATGCCTTTGACAAACCCTTGCATGAAACCAACATTGCTGAAGCCACCGAGCATCAGATCAACTCAGGTAACGTGGCCTGGCATCTGTTCACAGCACCTGACCATGAATTGTCCTTTTTTGCAGCTGGGCAGTCGGTAGACCGTGACTCGTATTATGGTGCCTCACAGGCTTTGGATGCCTATGGCATTACCAATGACTTCTCCTATTCGGCCGGCAGTCAGTACAAAATACACAGTGGCGCCAATAATCTTATCATGGGATTAGAAATAAATGGTGGTCAATTGATAGATGAGAAATTAGGCCTTTTGAATGAGGGCAACACGCTGGTGGCCGACCAACGGTCAACCGTTGGCGGATTGTTTTCGCAGTGGGAAAGAAAAATGGGCAACTTTTCGGTTTCAGCAGGATTGAGAGCCGATTATTACGCCATCCAAGATAACATATCCCATTCAGACATCTCCAATACCGTATTGAGCCCCCGCTTAAACATCCTTTACGGACTCAACAACCATATTCAAACCCGTATATCTTACGCCAAAGGCTACCGGGCACCACAGGTATTTGATGAAGATTTGCACATAGAAACTTCCCAAGCCCGCCAGGTGACCTATGTCAATGCACCCGATCTGGAACAGGAAACCAGTCACAGCTATATGGGATCAGTCAGTTACCAACTGCAAAGCGGCAGTCAAAACCTTGAACTGTTGGCCGAATTTTTCTATACCGACCTGCAAAATCCATTCGACAATGAGTTTGGCGAGCCCAATGCAGCAGGTGAAGTGGTTTACACCCGTGTGAACGAAGCAGCAGGTGCTGTGGTCAAAGGGGTTAATATGGAAGTCACCTGGCTGCCTTCCGCCAAATTGCGTTTCAACGGCAGCTATACCATACAAAACAGCGAATTTGGTGCTGCCCGTGAGTTTGACGAAAAGCGCTTTTTAAGGGCACCCAACCAGTATGGCTATTTGTCCACTGAATGGAACCCATCAAAAAAGGTAACCCTTAACACCAATGCAACCTATACCGGGGAAATGTTGATACCCTATTTTGGTACATCTGCGGGAGAAGATGGTGAATTGCGCACTTCAGAGACCTTTTTCGACTGGTCGCTCAATATCAAGTACCACATTCGCACCAATGTGGGTGCATTTCAAATTTTTGCCGGTATGAAAAACATTTTGAACAGCTACCAAAGTGATTTTGACAGAGGTGGCGACCGGGACCCTGGCTATATCTACGGGCCTACCGCTCCGCGTACTTTGCAATTCGGTGTTAAGATCAATAATTTTTTATAATGTAATTGTAAGCCATTTAGGCGCATCCAGACACTAATTAGACTCAGAAACTGTTGATATCTAACAATCTGTAACCAGGAGCACATGATTGTAATCAAAACATAAAAACCGGCCTTGGTCAAAAAACATCTGTTAACGAATATGAAAACTAGGATGGATTGCTTCTAAAAAAGTATTTTTGCAGGCGAAGCAGGAATAAATCCGCTTTTGAAACAAAATGTATTATTTAGTAGCTGTTTAAAAATCCCGCTAATAGGGAAATTTAAAACAGCTTCTTAATACAACAATTTAATTTATATTACTTTGTATGAACATTCAGGCACAAGAACTCAACAGTACAATACAGGATATAAATCCGGCAGTATTTGATATGTTATCTGAACGGGGAAAATCCATTTTCTTTCCAAAGAAAGGGATTCTTGGACAAAGTGCAGAAGCCAAAGGCACGGCCATTAATGCCACCATAGGTTCAGCGATTGAAGACGACAACAGCCCCATGCGCCTGAAATCGATCAGCAAAAATATCAACCTGGATGCCTCACAAGCCTTTCCGTATGCCCCCAGTTTTGGAAGGCCGGATATTCGTGCCCGTTGGCGTGAGATGATTTTCCAGAAAAACCCGGCGCTCAGGAATTCATCCATCAGTTTACCGATTGTAACCAACGCATTGACACACGGGATCAGCATGGCCGGTTATCTCTTTGTCAATCCAGATGAAGAAATTCTTGTACCCAGTCTGTTTTGGGGCAACTACAACCTGTCCTTCATCAATGCCTACGATGCGAAATTAAAGCACTACAACCTGTTCAATGGCAACAGCCTTGATATTGCCGCCATGAGTGCCGAACTAATGAGCGCGGGTGAAAAAAAGATTTTGTTGTTAAATTTCCCCAACAACCCCACCGGTTATTCTCCTAACATAGATGAAATGAAGGAGATTATTTTAGCCGTGGAAATAGCGGCCAAAGCAGGAAAAAAGATTGTCGTCATTTGTGATGACGCCTATTTTGGGCTGGTTTTTGAAAAAGGCATTGAAACCCAGTCGCCTTTTGCCTGGCTGGCCAATTTGCATGAAAACGTTTTAGCCGTAAAAGTGGACGGACCCACCAAAGAAGATTATGTTTGGGGATTCAGAGTAGGCTTTATTACTTACGGTATAAAAGGAGGCACTGAGGCCCTATATAATGCGTTAGAAAACAAAACAGCAGGTGCTATTCGTGGCAACATTTCCAACACATCCAATCTTTCACAATCATTGCTGCTCGAAGCGTTTAATTCCCCTACCTACCAGGAGGAGAAAAAAGAGAAATTCAATATTTTGAAAAGCCGCTACGAAACTGTCAGACAGACTTTGAAAAATCCGGACTACGCCGAATTTTTCAAAGCAATGCCCTACAATGCTGGCTACTTTATGTGTATTGAATTAAAAGATGGCCTGGACACCGATTTGGTACGCAAGCTTTTGATAGAAAAGTACAGCATTGGAACCATCAGTCTGAATAACCTGCTAAGAATTGCCTATTCAGCAGTTGCAGCCAAGGACATCCCAACTTTGTTTGACGGCATATATTCAGCTTGTAAAGAATTGGCTGTATATGATTTAACAACAATGAAAAAAGATGGGGTGACCATAACCTACTGACAACCCGGGCTCTACGCATAAATACCCATTTTAAGGTCATAACTGAACAGTCTTACAGATTTTATTTATTTTTACCATTCAAGGTATCAAAATAGCATCTGAAGTAAGTAAATTATGACATCTCCTATTTATAGTCACTTGCTTTTGCCGTACGTAATAGCCATGTTTTTGGCCATTACCATGGGTGGAAGCGGAACCGGTCCCTCCTTTTCTGTGGCTTATGGTGCTAATTTAATCAAAAAGAGTCTGATACCAGGGCTGTTCGGATTAATGGTGTTTATTGGAGCCATTATTGCCGGGAAAAATACCTCAATCACTATCGGGAAAGACATTCTGCCCAGTGAAATGATGACTTATGGTTTGGTTTCTATCATTTTACTATCAGTAAGTATTTCTTTGTTGTTTGCCAACATTGTAGGCATTCCCCAATCTACCAGTCAGGCCACCATTTTAGCCATTACCGCTCCTGCCCTCTATTACAATA
Source organism: Marinilabiliaceae bacterium UBA5213 (assembly GCA_002412555.1). Classification (GTDB taxonomy): domain Bacteria; phylum Bacteroidota; class Bacteroidia; order Bacteroidales; family Marinilabiliaceae; genus Geofilum. The sequence continues at coordinate 3,630 of DHVH01000215.1, forward strand.
CACTCAATACCCATAAACTGGTGGTGGATATCATCCCCACCTGGTTTGTACTTCCGCTTATATCTTTTGTCCTCTGCTTTTTAATAGGCAAGTACATCTATCACCCCATCCGAAAACGCGGGTATTTGATGTCGGCTAAAACCCATAGTCACCCCATATTACAGGTATTGGTAATAGGGATGTCGCTTTACGTAGCCTTTAGTATTGGCGCCAACAACGTGGCCAATGCGGCCGGCCCTATTGCTTCCATGACGCTCAATGAGATGGACATTGAACCCACCGAAAACAATTTCCTGCTGATTATGATGCTTTCCACACTAATTGTGGCACCCAACTTTGCCATAGGCAGCTCAGTTTTTGGCAACAAAATCATGCAAAACACAGGCAAAGAAATTATTCTGTTTGGAAAAATTGAGGCCATCATCATTGCCTTTGTCACAGCCAGTCTACTGCTTATGGCCTCTGTTTTTAAAGGCGTGCCGACCTCTTTGGTTCAACTCAACGTAGGCGCCATTTTGGGCATTGGCGTCGCAAAATTAGGAGCCAAAAACATTTTTAAAAAGACCGAAGTCAATAAGTTTTTTATAGTATGGCTAATCTCACCCATAATGGCCTTTTCCATATCGTTGCTGCTGACATGGTTGGTGGACTGCTACACCTAGCATTTTAACACCTGACATTTATGATGTCCGTAATTCTCCCCGTGAGTATTCGAAATATTCAAATGCTATGACATCATCTATTACCGAGATCTTTTACCTCCATCATCACCTTTCTTTTTTTCGGCAGGCTTAGTTGAAGTGCGTCCAACAAGTCCGGATCATCCGCCAAATGTTGACATAAGATAATGCCATCGGACAATAATTTTTGCTTTTCACCCTTGGTTAGCAAGGTCAATGCAGTAATCGGAAAAAGATGCTTTTCTTCAACAATTTGTTTCAGATTATTATTATCTGGGTAATCCCAGCTTAATAAATTCAGTCCGCTACATTGGCCAAAAGCCAATGCATCGGCGGTAAATCGTGTATTGGTAACCACCCATCCATGAAATTCAAAGCCATCGTATTGGGGTTGCGACTGCCGCTTCATAACAATATCATTGACGCGGGAACGTATGTAAAGAGGTACCTGAACACTGGCGTATTTTCCGGGACTGTTGTAAAATTTGCACTCTACCAAGTGCTGATGATGGTGGTTGGTGGCAATCACATCCACTTCGTGCTTAACGCACATGCCTTCAACCTCTTGCCCCACTTCCACATTAAAGCCCTGAGCTTTAAACACAGCTCCAATAAAATGTTCAAATGGATAACCCGAAGGCCCCAGATCCATGATGGCATTTTTAAGACTGTAACGTGCTGCTGCACTGCGCTTGTATTTGCGCAGCAAAGAAAAGGCGCGGGCATATATTTTTCGGGTGTGCACCCCTTCGGTTAACCAGGATACAATATCATCCACAACCAACTGAATTAAGTCATCACTGGCACCCACCCGCGTTAGGGAAGTAGCCAATTTTTCAGCTGAAAAGGGCACCAACTCTCCGGAGGCCTTTTGAATTAAAATTCTGTTACCCATTATTTTTCAATATTGAATTCCTGCTGATGTTTCTCAAGCAGGACAAAAAGCTTTTTGCGAAACGCATGTTGCACATCCACATGAACCATTAAGTCATCAACCTCTGCTCGCGAATCGGGCAATTTCTTAAATAATAAACGGTACCCTTTAACCAAAGTTGCTTGCTCCTTTATCCGACTGCTAAAAAATTCAAACACCAAAGGTTCAACATGTTCCAGAAAGGCAACATAGGCCCGATCAACCGCTTTTTTATGATAGTCCATAGAGGCAATTACACATTATAGAGTTATGACGAGCAACAAGTCTTAATACTTGCCAGTCACATCGTACAAGATAGTAATTCTAGGATGAAAATAAATATTCAATGATTGTTTTTAGAAACTTT
>DHVH01000333.1 GCA_002412555.1 Marinilabiliaceae bacterium UBA5213
GACAAAGAGAGAGGAGAACCCATTACCATACCATAGTGCGTCCACCCGGCCGGATAAACGCCATTACTCAAATAGCCGTCACGCCCACCAAAGCGGTTACCATTGTTAAAGTTATCCCGTAAATATTCGGTAACCGCATCTTTTGAATAACTGCCGGGGTCCTCTGCCCCCAACCGGGTCATCAAAGCTTCCCGGTAGCCAGGATCGTCGAGCTGAAAAGAAATAATATAGTCCTGCGTACCATCCCCGTAAGTCACCCGGGCATCGGGCATACCGTTGCCCGACTGATGAGCTGTATTAATCCACTCCAGAGACAAATGATCAAGAAAGGGTATTGCAGCCGGCTTCCAGGTGAGGCCCAAAATCTGATCCAGATTTCTGGTGAACAACCTCATGCCCGACCCGTCTGAAAAAGGTGCCTGATAATAAAAGCGGAAGAGCCCTGCTTCACTTTCAAGATAAAGTCCAAAATCGAACAGCCCCATGTGTGCCCCACCCGCATTGGTGGCATCGCCGCCACCAATTTTATCAGAGCTCTTGGCAAAAATGGATCGCCAATAATCAATGGGAATAATTTCGCCATTGGCATTATACCCTCCCATAAAAGCAGAATGATTCAGTCCGGCATAAGGCTTCCAACGGCCACCATCCCAGCGGATATACGCATACTTCTCGTGCAAAAGCACTTCTTTATGAAACCTGGCAGCCCCGTTGCGCGCATCATTCAGCCAGCCATGACTTACCTCGCCCTTTATTTCAATTCGATTGAATGGTGCCGGCAGCTTTGTATAGGCCGGGATGCCTAACGTGATCCGATCTACCGGTCGGGCATTATCGCCAAACAAATAGGAACCATGCCCTAGGTACCCCTTTTCAAAGACCGGGTTAAACAGGTGCCTGCCTGCACTTAAACCCAAAGCATGCCACCTGATGTCCAGCGAATAGTTGTGAAGGTAAAAATCTGCCCCTGCTTGGTTATAGTTACCTTCGACATTCAGCGCCATGCTAAAGGCTTCGTCCGGGGAATAGCGTGCCCCGACAAAGCCTCTTCCTAAAAACTGGGCATCACCACCCATACCCCATCGACCTTGCTGACGGGCATACAACCATAAGGGCGATAAATCACCACTGGCGGCCATGGCCTCAGCGGACACTCCTCCCCTGAAATCAATCCTTTGTTCTGCTTGAGTCACAAAAGTGACCAGCAGCATTATACTTGCCAATATTTGTTTCATCATTTTCTATGTCAGCTTTTCGTCCCCTAAACAAGTATTCCAGCGCAGGTACGTCCTAATCAATTAGGCTAACACCATTATTCCGAGACCTACTCAAGTTAGTCCTGTAAAATTACACCCATTTTTTTATTTTATGGCAGAATGGGTGGGGAAATGGGTGGGATGGGTAAAAGGGGAGGATGGGTGGGGAGGGTTGGTAGGGAAGACAGGTGGGTCAGGTGAGAGGGCTGAATGGGTAGATAGGGCTGAATGGGTTCAACAGGTTGATGGTTTTTGGTTGTGAAGGGGAAAGTGGTTGTTGATTGTGAGGGATGGGCGTAGTTTAAAACTACGCCAGGCTAATTTGTGAGTTGATAGGGCGTAGAAAAAGTGAAATAAATCATAGAAACAGGGATGAAAGGGTCTGTCAAAATTGTTACATTTGAGCCAAATTTTTGGGCTATGACTGAGTTTAACTTTATTGAAATGCTTTCGGCATTTATTGTACTCTTTGCCGTAATTGACATTCTGGGTTCTATCCCCATTGTACTTGACATCAGAACCAAAGGAGGCCACATCAACGCTTTTCAGGCCGCGGGCATCTCTTTTGTTATACTCATTATTTTCCTTTTTGTAGGGGAAGCTTTACTGGGACTGTTTGGGGTTGATCTTTCATCATTTGCCATTGCAGGATCCTTTATTTTGATGATCATGGCGGTAGAAATGATTTTAGGCGTTCAGCTGTTTAAACATGACTCACCTGCCGGCGCATCCATTGTACCTATCGCCTTTCCATTGGTAGCTGGTGCCGGTTCATTCACCACTCTTTTGGCCCTAAGGGCTGAATTTGCCCTATCAACCGTGATCACGGCCCTCTTTCTTAACATTGTCATCGTATTTTTTGTACTTCATTACACCGACCGCATTGAGAAATTAATCGGTGGCGGCGGAGTATATGTAATGAAAAAGTTCTTCGGCATTATACTTATGGCCATGGCCATCAGGCTATTTATGTCCAACTTTGCCACGCTTTTATCGGACTTCCTGGCGAAACTTTAAATTTAGATCCATCAAAAAGAGCCAACAAACATGAGTCAGAAACCCGCAAAAAAAGCATTCTATGTCGTATGGACAGGTCGACAGCCGGGCATTTACAACACGTGGGACGAATGTAAAGCGCAAACTTTTGGTTTTGAAAAGGCCCAATTCAAAAAATTCAATTCCCGGGATGAGGCTGAGGTTGCATTCAAAAATGCCCCATCCTTTAGCGTGAAACCTAAGGCAACTATAACTGTGAGTTCTGGTGAACAGCCCATCACCAACAGTTTATCGGTCGATGCAGCCTGTAGCGGCAACCCGGGCATAATGGAATACAGAGGTGTACACGTTCAAACCGGAGAAGAATGGTTTATTCAGAAGTTTCCATTGGGCACCAACAATATAGGCGAGTTTTTGGCCATTGTGCACGGACTGGCAGAACTGCAGCGCAGGAATATTAATATCCCGGTTTATACCGACTCGATGACTGCCTTAAGCTGGATCAAAAAGAAAAAATGCGGTTCAAAATTAGTTGTTGATGCCACCACCAAACACCTTTTTGCCTTGGTGAAGCGTGCGGAAAAATGGCTGCTTGAAAACAGTTGGGAACAGCCACTCCTAAAATGGGACACAGCCAATTGGGGGGAGATACCGGCCGACTTTGGTCGCAAATAGACCCTCAAGCCAAACTAAACTCCTTAGTTGATCATTAAAGGGAGACTAAAGCGTACGCGGTGCCCTTCTTTTTTATCACCATCAAAACGCTCCTCGGTCATAAAACGGCCAAAGCCGTTGACACCATTCCGATTGCTTTTTCGACTTTTCAACTGATCCATGGACACTGCCATGCCCATGGCTCTGTGTCGTTCTTCCAGTTCTATATTTTTGTAGGCGCACCTGCAAACAGTATTGTCCTCAATAATTACATCCAAAACATTGCCCCGGCGGACAAATGCCAGGTTTAGTTCAGTATCTCCCTCACAGTCCTCTAACCCACCATTCATCAAAGCATGCTCTAGAAATGGTTGTGTCATCATAGATGGCACCATTATCTCGTCCGTATCATGGGGCATATTGCACTCCACCCTAAAACGAATGGCCTTATTCAGTTGCTGCTCTTGCACAGTTACAAAAGACTTACAATACTCAATTTCCTTGCTTAATGGAATCAACTCCTCGCAAGAGTGCTCCAACATCTTTTTGATGAGGGCTGACACATTGTCCAACTGCCTCAAAGCCTCCTCAGTGTTTTTCTCAGAAACACTGGATCTAAGCGAACTGATTATATTAAACACGAAAAGTGGATTCACTTTCTGCACCATTAACTGCTTTCTCAAAACATCCACTTCCTTTTGATGCGTCAACCTTTTTCGGCGGATGGCAGACAGCCAAAAGCCCAAAAGCGCCAGAAAACTCACAAAACCAATAATTCCCCAAAAAAACCGCTCTTTGATCTGAGCCTTATAAATCAGGTAATCCCTGTCCGCAATTCGCTGCTCAAGTTCCATACTTAAAGCGCCTTTCTGAAATCCAGGATTATCCAGCATCAGCTGAGTTTTTAATTCAGTGTAAACCTCATAAGTGCCTAAGGCATCCTGCCACAACCCTAGATTTTTATAAGTAGCATAGAGCGATAATAAGTTCTTAATTCTAATATCATTCATGCCCAGGCGATCAGCCATCTGTTCTGCCCGCTGGTATAAAAACACGGCCTGGTGATAGTCCTTCTTACTGCTGTACAAATCCCCCAACATGCTGTAAGCATTCACTTCCCCTATCTTATCTCCCTCTGCTTTCATTAGAAACAGGGCTCTTTCAATTAATTGACTGGCCTGATCATATTCTTTTTTCCGCATTTTCAAAGCTCCAATATTGCCCAAAACCCTTGCTTCATATTGTCCGTTTCGCAAACGCCTGTATACATTAATTGCCTGATTATAATAAACTTCTGCTTTATCAAAAACCCCATCTTCTGAATAAATAGCAGCCATGTTGTTATATATTGCAGCTGCATCTTCCAGAGCTTCTTCCTCTATAAAGACGTTCAAAGCCTTATTGTAAAAATCAAGTGCTTTGCCATTCTGATCACCCGCGGCAAATACAATGGCCATGTTCTGATAACACTGGGCTATACCAATAGCATTCTCAAGTCCGAGTTCAAGATCCAACGATTGGGAATAAGCATTCAGGGATTGGTCGTAGTTCCCCTGAAAGGAGTGCACCAAGCCCATATTATTGTAAGAAGCTGCTAACTTTACAGAATCTTGTATAAGCAAAAAATGTTCAACAGCCTTTTGATAGTAATCACCAGCCTCTCCCCATTGTCCAAGTGAATAGCTTAGTTCTCCCTTGTAGTAGGCCATCATTCCCCGTACCAGATCAGGATTGTACCCATCCAATACGATCAATGAATCGATTAGGGTCCCCGCTTCTTCAGGATTAACATCAATGGCCTCAATAATAATATCTTCTGCTATGGAAAGTGCATTGCCTTGCGCGTCATCCGGTGCATTGAATGCTGTAGCTAAAAGCCATGCAAAAGCAATACCGGCGAACAACTTAATTCGGAAATGATTCATAACTCATGGGATGGTTCGTAAACTCAGTTTGGTAAAATTAAACAATTTGTTACAAAAATCCCACAAAATGTTCTAAACAAAAAGCGTAGAGCCGTTATCGGTTATATCCGATAATGGCTCCACGCAAAAAAGCTTCTAAGTTAACAAGGAAATGTCTATTCTTTATAGTTGAATCTGGCGGATAACTCTGCCACCTGAATTTCAAATTCTCCTGGCTCAGTAACCCTTTGATTGCGCTCATTAATAAAAGAGAGATCTTGCGGCGTCAATGAAAAACTCAAGGTCTTTTCTTCTCCAGGCTTCAGATTAACTTTATCAAAAGCCCTTAAACGGCGAACATCAGGAGTAATAGAAGCGACCAAATCAGATGTGAATAGTTGTACCACCTCTTTTCCTTCGCGCTCTCCCGTATTTTTAACGGTCACCTGCACATCCATCTGACCATCCTTGGTTAATTCTGAATGACTCAGAACCAGATTGCTGTATTCAAAAGTGGTGTAGCTCAAACCGTGTCCAAAGGCATACTGTATGGCAAAATCCGACTCATAGTCATACACACCCGACATTCTGGCCTGATGTTCAGAAGGTTTATGGTCATAAGTCACCAAAGAGTTCGCATACAATGGATACGTAAATGGCAACTTTCCGCTGGGGTTCACATCGCCAAAAAGCACATCTGCCACTGCCAGACCACCAAAGTTGCCTGGCAGATAACTGTTAATGACGCCCTTCATGAGTGGCTCAATGGTGCGAATAAGACGAGGTCGTCCCTGATTAAGCACCAGAATCATAGGCTTGCCCGTCTTGGCCAATGCCTGTGCCAGCGCCAGCTGGTTCTCAGAAAGCATCAGATCATGCAAATCACCTGGCTTTTCAGTGTAGGTATTCTCCCCCAAGGCTAAAACGATATAATCTACACCAGCTGCTGCTCTGACAGCCCCCGCTATGTCATAGGCTTCATCCACCCAATAACTGGCATTATTGTCGTAGCGAACACCTTCTCTGAAGACTACTCTTCCTGCTCCTACCTTAGCGGTGATCGCATCTAAAATGGTTGAGTAAGCGGACGTGTAATCATCGATATTATTTCCCTGCCAGGTATATGACCAGCCACCATTTAAGGCGCGCATAGAGTTGGCATTGGGACCGGCAACGAGAATGCGGGCATTTTTTGGCAATGGCAAAACATGGTCTTCATTTTTAAGCAGGGTCATCGACTCCTGCGCCATCAGATAGGCATCGTTGGTAAATTCCTCGCTTCCGAATAGCGGATAGTCCACATAATGTGTAACAGGCGTCTCAAACAATCCCAGTTTATATTTGGTATTCAACACTCTGCGCACAGCATCATCAATACGTGCCATAGGCACTTCGCCTTCATTCACCAGTTCCACCAAATAATCGCAAAAATCCAGGGAATAGGGGATCATAGACATATCTATGCCTGCGTTGATGGCCATTTTTACAGCCTCTTTGGCATCCTTGGCCACCTTATCACGCGTATGGATGTTATTGATGTCATTCCAGTCGGTCACCACCAACCCGGTAAAGCCCAACTCGTTCTTCAGTAATTCCGTCAACATTTTATAACTGGCATGTACAGGCACGCCGTTAATCAAACCGGAATTAACCATTATGGTATGCGCTCCCGCTTCAATGGCTGCTTTAAAAGCAGGCAAATGACGTTCTCGCAACTCAATTTCAGGAATTAAGGCAGGAGTACGGTCTTTGCCGGATAAGGGAGTGCCATATCCCAGAAAGTGCTTCAGACAAGCCGCCACTCGGGTAGGATCACTGATATCATTATCATCGCCTTCATATCCCTTTACAATTTCGATACCCATCTGAGAAGCCAGGTACACATCTTCCCCAAAAGTCTCCCACATCCTTGGAAAACGCGGATCGCGCCCCATGTCCAATACCGGTGAGAAATTCCAAGGAATACCTGAGGCACGCGTTTCGTAGGCAGTTATCTCTCCACCGCGACGCACCAGTTCACGATTCCAACTGGCAGCCTGACCAATTTGCTGTGGAAAAAAAGTAGCTCCGGCGGTGTAGGTGGTGCCATGAATGGCATCCACACCATAAATGATAGGGATGGCTAAGCGGGATTCATTCATGGCCACATCCTGCAGCTGACTAACAATGGTATGCCATTCTTCAAGCGTGCGGGCACGGTTGCCGGCTGTATTCAAAATGGAACCAACACCGTATTCCACAAGCGCCTTGCGAACCATCTCCATGTCCAATCTTAAAGGCTCTGTGGTATTAAAAGGACCGTCACCAACCGTTACCACATCCACTGTCAACTGAGCCATTTGCCCCACTTTCTCCTCCACGGTCATTTGTGAAATGAGCTTCTCAACTTCGGCAATGCGCTCCACCTTTTCAGCGGCGTCGTTACCCTGTGGCGAAGCACACCCCATCAATAAACCTGCAACTGCCAGACTAATAAACCATGTTTTCTTCATCGTGATAAAAATTTTTAGGTATGAACATTATTTTTTTCAAAGCATATGTAGCTAGTACATTAAATTCTTCTGAAAAACTACAGTGTTTCGTAGGTGTCGAACTCACGAAGGTGACCGAAGATCGCGATGTAGCCTTCTGGGACCGCCTCCAATATGGTGAGGTGAATATCGATCCCTACAAGACGCAAGAAACAATTCAGCACCTGATAGACCGGAAAGAG
>DHVH01000017.1 GCA_002412555.1 Marinilabiliaceae bacterium UBA5213
TATTGAAAAACTATGTGTGAGGTGACTAACTATTAAAAGTCAATAGGTTTCAAGAAATTTTCTTGAGGTAAAAAAGGCAATAACAAACAAAGCCTTCCAGGCAAGCCTGTTTGAAAAGCTAAGTAATGGAACAATTACTGGTTGCCACTACACAATCAGCGGAGTTTATTTGGATCGAAGTCCATGTCGTTTTTCTCTAAGGTAAAGATGACACGGATGAGCTTTTTGATAAGATGGGAGCAAGCAACCCGGTGTGATTTACCTTCAGCTCTTTTTTTAGCATAGTACTCAGTAAAGACAATGTTGTGTTGAATCAAAGGGATACTGAGGTTCATCAAAGTATAGCGCAAATTGGAAGAACCTCGTTTAACCATATGACCTTTATGCTCGGTAAGCCCTGATTGATAGTAGCCAGGCTCTAAACCTGCAAAAGAAAGCATTTTAGCAGGCGAATCAAAGCTGGAGAAGTTTCCATACTCAGAACAAATAACCGCAGCTGAAATTGGGCCGATTCCGGGAATGGATAAAGTTCTAGGATTCATTTCCCGGATCAAAGAAATGATTTGTTCTTCTAAAGACTGTATTTCTTTAGCGGATAGTTTATACAGATCCAACAGGCTATTTAGCTGTGAGACAAATATGGCATTGCTTTCGCCAATGGTATTTCTGGCAAGTTCCTTTAGTCTAACGAACTTTTGCAAAGAAAATTTACCACGAGAAATACCACGAAGGATGTCGTAGGATTGGGAGTTCATGCGAGCCATTTTTTCAGCGGTGGTGTAGTTTTCTAAAAGGTATAAGGCTGTAGCACCAAATTTCTTATTGAAAAAAGGCTTGAACTCAGGGAAAGTATGATCCAATACATTCGTCAGTTTCACAAGATAGAAGCTGCGTTGTTGAATTAATGAATTGCGCAGACGGGTTAATGACTTAAGGGAATATGTGTGGTAAAATCCAATTGGATGGGGTTTGTATTCCACCGTCATTAGCCAACGAGCGATTGAAGAACAATCGATTGCATCGGTTTTGGTACGCCTTAAAGACTGAGCCTTGTTGAATTTGGCAAGGAGAACGGGGTTAAATTCCATGAAGCTGTAGTGGGCTTTCTCAAGGAATAGCTTCAGGTTTAAAGCATAATGACCGGTAGATTCGAACCCTATTCTTATTGCGTTTGGAGAATCCAGAGAACGAAGTACAGTAAGCAGTTCTTCGAAACCATCATGGCTGTTTTCGATGGTAAATGGATCATAAACAATGAGCCCTGTTTCGGTAGTGATGAAACAGTCGTGTTTGTACTTGGAAATGTCGATCCCGACAAAGTACATGATAGATACCTCCTTACAAAATATTTAGCACTGTTGTTTACCACAAGAATTCCGGTCATGTAATCACGTAAATATAAACGTCAAGCGTTAACTAACTAATTACCAATGAAGACGAAAAACTGTGGTCTGAGTCACCTCAAAACAGTCAAGCTGTAAAATAATAGGAACAAATCCACAGTGCATCATCATTATAATGGAGTAAATAAGATTACCCCAACAAAAGATTGGAAGAAAGGAAAAATCCAACCTTCCTCTGTGAAAGAGGATAATTGGATTATACGTGAAAATTATGAAAAATAGTAATTTCTTGAAAATTGCTGTTCTGTCCGTATTCTTTGTCCAGATGGGCGTGGGAACCATCACACCGGCAATCGCCAACATTGCCGCCGCGTTCCCGGATGTTCCCTTTACAACCCTGTTACTTGTTTCGACTTTGGCTGTGCTGATGTCCGTGCCAGCGACACTCATTTCCGGCCGTCTTGCCGGAGGTGCTGTTAAATACAAAACCTTGTTAATAATTGGTATGATTCTCTTTATTGGTGGTGGTATGGCCCCTTATTTCATGACAACTTCCAGCTTTACGGCTATCTTAGCCGTCCGGGCCATCTTTGGTATTGGTCTTGGAATTGTCACCCCACTGGGTGCTGCACTGATTATTGCCTTCTTTGATGGTGAAGCCCGGGCCCAGATGATGGGTTTGAGTAACGTTGTTGCCAACGTTGGTGGTATTCTTTTCCAATTGCTTGGCGGGTTTGCCGCAACAATTTCCTGGGAATATGCTTTTTTAATTCACGGATTAGGTATCTTAACCTTAATTATTATTCTGTTCCTGCCGGAACCAGCCAAAGCTCCAGCTCAAGCCGCTGGTGAAGCCAAGCCAAAATTACCCGGGGCAGTGTTTGCCTTTGCCGGTTTGATTTTCTTTATGATGATCCTGATCTACCCGATGCTGGTTAACATGTCTTCGATTATCGCTGCCAGCGGCATGGGGACTGCTGGTGATGCAGCACTTGTCTTAACCATGTTTACAGTTGGCGGAATGCTGGGCGGACTTATCTTTGCTAAAGTATTCGGTATTTTTAAAAGTAATACAATGCCTGTTGGCGTTGTCCTTCTGGCAGTTGCCATGGTCAGTATCGGCCTGGGAAATTCCATCGCCTTTATGTATATTGGAACAACCATTGCCGGTATCGGCTTCAGTTTTGTCATGCCAAGTATCTTTATGAATTTGGGTGCTGCGGTTCATCCCAGCCAGATGCCAACTGCATCCGGAATTGTTATGGCATCCATGAATGTCGGTGGATTCTGTTCTGCCTATTTCTTTGCATTTTTAGCTGGAATCATGGGCGTTGATCTGACTGTCACCATTAAGTTTCCTTTTTATGTATCGATGATCGCTTTTACCGTTATTGCAGTAGCGCTGCTGTTTATAAAGCCAAAACCACAAAGTGCTCCGCAACCTGAATAATAACGATTATTAGCAAAAGAGCCGTACATCCATAAAAGATGTACGGCTCTTACATTTTGGGATATTCTGATAGTTCTTTCGCATCTTTAGTATTCTTCAATCTGGGCAATATTTTTCATCGGAATCATCGTCAAGGCGATGCCAAATAGAATAATCCCAAAACCAATTAAAGAGCTGACTGAGGGAATCTCACCGACAAAGAAAAAAACGAAAATCGGATTTAGAATCGGCTCCAGAAGAGATACCATTGAGGCTTTCAATGCTGAAATCATCCGCACCCCCTTAAAGAATACCAGATAGGATACTCCGATTTGAAAAATCCCCAGAAAAATTAGTCCCAGCCAACCGGCCATGGATAATCCCGAAAAATCCAGCTGTGTTGAAAACAGCCCCAGCATCACCAGACAAAGGATGATATTATTCAAACCAATGATCGAGTTATCCGAAACTGGATATTCCTTATCCATAAAATGCTGAACCAGCGCATAGGCAACTCCATTACTTAATGCCAGCAAATCACCCCACAGATTTCCTCCCGCCGAAGCACTAAAAATAACAATAATCCCAACAAAAATAAATAACCGCGGAATCAGTTCTCGGCCGGTTATTTTTTTCCCGCGGATCACATAGTATAAATAGAGCCATAGTGGCGCAGTGCATTGCAGGATGATGGCATTAGCCGCCGTTGTTATTTTGGTTGTCAGGACAAACATGATACACAGATAGCAGTATCCGATTGCCAAAACCAAAATGTTTTTTGAAAACCGCAGCTTTTTCCATTGGATCAGGGGCAAAAAAATAAGCCCGGCGATGAATGCCCGACCAAAAATAATGGTATAAGCATTGGCATTGATGAGCTTGATA
>DHVH01000331.1 GCA_002412555.1 Marinilabiliaceae bacterium UBA5213
GGGCGGTCAAAATAATCCGCTCGTAATGTGATAAGAACACGAATTCGGCTTTCCGGTTCAACAATAGCGACATATAGGCTTCGCAGAAATTTTTCTCGTTCAATACTTTCCACTTCACCTAAGTACAATTCCTCAAACTGATCAAGCGCCAATAATAATTCTGCTCCTGGAGGAAGAAGTTCTGCAACCAACTGCCTAAAACCATTTTCGTTCTGTTGTAAACGCTGTAGCAAATCTGGAACTGGTTCAGCAGAGATTCGTAATAGCCTCTCTGCGAGTTCAATGGTCGGTTGTGCTGTAGGCGTCATGTTAATAAAGTACCACTGGTCAGAACCAGATAGTGCTCCACTCCGTAAATGCGGCAAAAGTCCGGCTCGAAGAAGCGATGATTTTCCACACCCACTCGGTCCTACCAAAGCCAAAAAACGATGGAAGGGTTCATTAGCATCTAACCGTTCGATTAAATGGCGAATCAATTCATCACGACCAAAATATTCATCTGCCTCCGTCTCCTCAAATGCCCGCAACCCCTTATAAGGGTTGTGTAACGGTACCTCTACCTCTTTTCTAAGTACGGGTTCTGGTATGATTCTGGCTGCCTGTTGGAATGCATATGCCATTGCCAACACATCGGGATACCTTTCCGCTGGGTCTTGTGCAATTGCACGTTGGATCACTTTTTTCAATTCAGTAACAATCTCAATTTTTGTTCCGGGAATAGTAACAGAAACTTCTTCAATTTGTGCCAAGATTGACTGATCGGGGTTGATAAATAGGTTCTGGCATGTGAGCATTTCAAATAACACCACGCCCAGACTGTAAATGTCAGCAGCCGGCGTCGGTGGTGCACCCTTTAATAACTCTGGTGAGATATATCTTGAGGAGGTAGACACACCATTTGGCGAAATTCCAACTGCCATACTGTCCAATTCTTCGAAAGGTGAAATCAAAGTGGCTATGCCAAAATCAGAGAGATAACCATTCCCCGCCTGATCCAGCAAAATATTAGCAGGCTTAATATCCCGATGTATCACCCCAATTTGATGAGCCATGTACAGAGCTGATGCTATTTGGAAAAGTATTCGAACAATTGCATAAATCGGCAAGGCTGACTGCAATAACGCATCGGACAGGCTGCCACCTTGCAACCAACGCATGACAAGAAAAGCTCCTTCCGGTTCACGCCAGAAATCATACAGGGGCACAATGTAGGGATGTTCCAGGCGCGCCACCAGCCTTGCTTCCAGCTCGAATCGCCGAATGAAGTCTGGTCGGGCGGCATGTGATGGTTGGATAACCTTTATGGCAACATCTCTTCCCACCCCAGGTTGGAAAGCGCGATAAACCATACTTGAGTGCCCCACTCCAATACATTCTTTCAATTCATACCCGCGAATGGATTGCCCGGATAGAATTTCAAGTTCAGGGCGCAAAGTCTCCTCACGGATCTGCAACATCAAGCGTTCAGTCTCCAGCTCAGGTACAACAGCCAATTCTTCTTGTAAAATTAATCGCAGTTGCTCATATTGTGCAAGAGCCTCGCTACGTTGGCCACAAAAAGCCATCAAACGCATCAACTGCCGTTGGGCTGGTTCATCCCATGGATCCAGTGACACCTGTTTCCGAGTAAATCCCAACGCCTTGGAATACTCATGGCAATGTTCATAGTAGTCACTCAAACGCTGAAATGCCTCTATAGCCAGGCATTTTACATACTCACGTTGCATAAACAACCAGTTTTCAAACTCAGGGCAGTCCTTTAGACCAAAACCATCCATGAAAGAACCTTTAACACCCTGAATGGACTGCTCTGTACGAGCAGGGTCAAACAATCGCGATTGCGAAATCCCTTCTTTGAAATCAAGGTAATCCACCGAAACTGGACCAGTCAGATTAAATTGAATAGAATCCTGATTAATTATTAAAATAGAAGTCGAAGAATCCCTGTCGCCAATCGAACTCCGTAAGCTTGACAATGTGTACCGCAAGTTACTACGTGCTTTGTTATCCGGCATCTCAGGCCATAATAAAGCTGCCAAAGATTCGCGGCTATGTGCCCTATCACTTTCAACGGACAAATAGGCTAATAAAGCGCGGTCTTTCATAGATTTAAATTTTAAGACTTGTTTATTCCCAAAAATCACCCGAAAAGAACCAAACAAGAAAATGCTCAAGCGAGTCATATAACACCTCATGCGGGTATCCTATCAACACATTGATTATAAGGAAAAAATCACTCTTTTTCATTATTTCGCAACGATTCCGCCACGCTATTTTGCTACATCTAAATAGATAGGTCGAATTCGATCATAAAAGGGAAAATGGAGGTGAAACTATGAATAAGAAACTTGTTTGGCTATTGATTCTTTCACTCGCTCTGGCGGCATGTCAGAAACAATCACTAACTGTCGGTAACGAATATATGAATGCTCTCCAGGATGGCGACATAGATTCCATGCTCGAAACAGTCAGCGACGATATCGCTCTTGTCGTCTCAGGGGATCCAATATTTCATAATGAATTAACCGGCAAGAATGCAATGCGTGAATATCTCGAAAATAACGCTGCGTCTGGTTTTAAGCTCGAACTGACCGCTGATCCGATCATCAATGACAATCAACTTATCTACCCTAATCGCTTTGCAATCAACGACTTCACTGCTATTGGCGTGGATTGGGTGACAGGGCAGGATGAATTAACCATCGAAAATGGCAAGATCACACGGGACGTTTGGACAATCGATGATGTCTCTCGAACAAAATTGACTGAAGTGTTTGCCAATCTCCAGCGTCAATTTGAAGCTAATTTGATCGGAACATGGCATCTTGATGGTGAAACAGAGTCCGAACAGGCAAATTTCCGTTATCATCCTGACGGTACCTATGAATTGGTAAGGTACATAGTTGGCGCTGAAACTATGTGGGACAAAGGGGTCTATTCCTGCGAGGGTAATTTGGTAACACTCACCACAACCGAAGCCTACTATTGCAAAGTTGATGATAAAGGCGTCTACGAGATGCAATTCCTTGAAGATGGCAGCATGCAGATCAGTCTGGTTGATGAACTCTGTTGGAAACGGAAACCACCGGTGGACGGACCTGTAACACTCAAACGAATTGTAGAGTAATCTCAACTTTGGTAAATCAAGGAAAAATAGTCTCTTTTCTAAAAATTCACTACCGGTCACTTTTTAAGAAATGACAATTGCCAGTTAGGGTAAACTCAATTTCAACCAACAAAGGAAGAAAAGGAGAGAACCATGAGTGGCAATCGTCGAGTGTATCGTGCCATTAGAAAAGCATTGCCGCCTATATCTAGGCGAAGTAGAAGGAAATTTCGCCCAAATGCTAACCTATTTAACTACAATGATCACCGGGGTCGTTATGGGAAAAACAGTCAGAATTCACATAAATGGGTCATTAATCTTAAATAAACCTTTCATGAACCACCGCTAGGCTAAAGACCA
>DHVH01000187.1 GCA_002412555.1 Marinilabiliaceae bacterium UBA5213
ATTTGTCTGCCTCAGAGATGGCTAGTTCCGGCACCAGGGTGTAACCAACACCTTTCTTGACCAAAGCTTTGATCGTTTCAATTGAGCCACTGTCGTAATGAAAATTAAAAGCCGGCTGGCTCACCTTGGTCTTACAAATATTAAGGGCCTGACTTCGGAAACAATGTCCTTCATTTAACAGTAGGATATGATTGGCATCCAGGGACTCTGGTGAAAGCAATCCCTCGTTCAACAGGGGGTGACCGGTTGGACCGTAAAACACAAAGGACTCATTGAACAAAACTGTTTCCTGCAAATCTCTTTCACCGGTAGGTGTGGCCATTATAGCCATATCAATACGGTTTTCGTGGAGGGCCTTGATGATCAATTCCGACTCCATTTCTTCAATTGTCAATAGGGTATCCGGAAAACCAGCGGCAAACTGAGGTAAAAATAAAGGCAGCAAATGAGGCGCTAAAGTAGGGATGATGCCCAGACGAAATTGTCCCTTCAGACTATTTTTTTCACCATTCAATGCACCGTGCAAATCATTGATATCTTTGAGAATGCGCCGGGCCCTTGCTATAAACAACACCCCTTCAGGGGTAGGCTTAAGGGGCTTTTTAGAGCGGTCGAACAACAAAACGTCCAACTCCTCCTCCAGCTTCTTCAACTGCATGGTAAGTGTAGGCTGGGTTACGTGGCAGCTATCAGCTGCCGCCACAAAATGACGGTAATCATCCAGCGCTATGACATACTCCAATTGTTGAATATTCATTATTCAAACATGTTCTTCATACGACTGAAAAAATTTTGTCCGGCGTCTTCACCCGGGGCAAAAGCTTCTGACTCTTTTAGTTTCTCTACCAACCTGGTCTCCTCTTTTGGCAAGTCCTTAGGAATATATACATTGATGCGCACCAACAGATCGCCACGACGGTAGCCATTAATATCCGGCAAACCCTTGCCCTTCAAGCGGAGGATTTTTCCGGGTTGCGTTCCCGCGTCAATTTTCACCTTTACCTTTCCTTCAACTGTCGGTATTTCAACAGCAGAGCCCAGAATGGCATCTGGTACGCTTAACGAAAGGTTAAAAACCAGGTCGCTTCCATCGCGCATCAGTTCCGGGTGCTTCTCCTCTTGAATGAGAATCAACAAATCACCGTTTATGCCTCCACGACGGGCAGCATTCCCTTTTCCAGAAACGGATAGTTGCATGCCCTCCTCTACTCCTGCGGGAATTTGAATGGTCACCACCTCATCCTGACGCATCAAGCCTTCACCATTACACTGGGCGCATTTCTGGGTGATGATTTTTCCTTCGCCATTACAAGATGGACAGGTCGATGTGGTCTGCATCTGGCCCAATATGGTGTTGCTGATGCGGGTTACCTGTCCGCTACCCCTACAGGTTGAGCAGTCGCTATAAGATGAGCCATTGGCTGCACCACTGCCACTACAGTGGCTACAACTGACATACTTCTTGACCTTTAATTTCTTTTCAACACCGTTGGCAATCTCCGCTAGCGTTAGCTTCACTTTCACTCTTAAATTAGAGCCTTTGTTAACGCGCTGCTGAGCGCGACCACCACCAAAACCGCTAAATCCACCGCCAAAGCCACCAAAACCGCCACCAAAAATATCGCCAAAATGAGAGAAGATATCATCCATGCTCATACCGCCACCATAGCCACCACTTCCTGAAGCACCTCCTACACCTGCATGTCCAAATTGATCGTAGCGCCGACGCTTCTCTTCGTTGCTCAATATTTCATAAGCTTCTGCCGCTTCTTTAAACTTTTCCTCAGCTTCATGGTTTCCGGGATTCTTATCCGGGTGAAACTGAATGGCCTTTTTTCTGTAGGCCTTTTTTATTTCCTCGGCAGATGCACCTTTACTAACCTCTAATATTTCGTAATAATCTCTTTTTGACATGTCAGGTAAATTTTATTTTATTCTCCTACAACCACTTTCGGGAAACGTATCACTTTGTCGTCCAGAACATAACCTTTTTCAAGACAATCGATAACTTTACCTTTCATCTCTTCAGATGGTGCAGGAATTTTGGTAATGGCTTCGTGCAAATCCGCATCAAAGTCCTGATCTTTGGTATCAATGGCCTTCACCCCCTGTTGCGACAAATAGCTAACAAACTTGCTGTAAATCAAATCAATACCACTCTTTACAGAATCAAGATCACTGGCGCTACCCAAGTGTTGAATGGCCCGCTCAAAATCATCAATCACCGGCAAAATATTGACAAAAATCTTTTGCCCGGCCATTTTTGTTAATTCCATTTTCTCCTTTAGCGTGCGCTTGCGGTAATTATCGTATTCCGCAATCAATCTTAAATGCTTATCACTTAGATCGGCCACTTGCTTTTCCAGCAAAGCCACCTGATCAACACAATCCTCCTGTTCGGCACCGGACTCCTCCGTTTCACTTCCGTCGTTTTCAGAGGTTTCAACTTCATTACAAGCCGCCTCACACTCCTCAGGGCTAGGTTTAAGTTCCTGCTCCTGATCTGGCACCGTATCCTTCTCTTTTTCTTTTGAGCTCTTTCTGGTCATATCAATAATGTTATTATTTCTAATTGGTCTTTATAAGAAAACGCCAAATACGGTCCCGAAAATTCGGGATAGACGCTTACTCTCTTATTTGTAACAGTCATTTACGAAAAAAACCACTGCATTGCCAAGGCTGGTACAAAAACCCTGCAAAAGTACTCAATTATTCTGCCAATCTAAATTTCCGGGACAATTTGACAGGCTCTAAAGTATTCTTTGCCAATACCTGCAATAATGACAAAGACAGCATCAGGATACTGACACTGTCTTTGCAGGCTTACGCCCAATTATATTCAGAAATAAATCAGCACCGGGTGCTTCATAACGACCGAGAAAATCGGTCTTAGTGGCGATTTAATGCAAACTGCTCCCGGTTAACCGATTCTAAGCGTTCAAGGGTTGCAACAATCTTTTCAATATCGCTGCTCTTCTCAACAATCCGACCTTCGCCATCAATTAAAAAATTGGGAAAATCGCCGCTTACCTTAAAAGCCTCGGCCAATTCAGAATCCAGGCCATTCAAATCACATAAATGAAAGAAATCCTGCAATCCGTCACGCTCAATAGATCTATACAATGGTGTTTTAAAACGATCAAGAGATACACTGATGATCACAAATCCATTGCTATTTAAGAATTCACTGTTCTGATACTGTGCCAGAATAGTTCTTTTTCTGGGGTTATCTATTCTGGAAGGCGCATCGTAAGATGCCCAAAAATCAACCAGAACCATTTTTCCTTTTAACGATTCAGAGTTAAAAAGAGAACCATCCAGCAAGTGTGATTCAATCTTTGGTGCTTTGTCTCCAATTTTCACGCCCGTTGCTGGCTCTGTAGAACCATTCATGAACGAAACAAAGGAAAGCCCAACAAAAATTGCAAATGTCACTGCTTTAAATCTCATCTGTTTTAATTTGGTGAATAAATACGGTACAAATTTCGGCTATTAATCCATTCAAATATTTTTTTTTAGATAAACAACCTATAAACGTTGACCGATGTCATTATTACTGCAAAAGTATGCTACAAAACACATACAAACCAAATTCAAATGTTTGGAAAAGTTAATTAGTATTTTTATCTTATAAAAACAAAGCGTTAATCATCTCATAATGAGATGATTAACGCTTTGTTAAAAAGGCACAAAAATGACTAACGGTACTCAGAAAGCCATGAACGAAGCTTTATACACGACGAATAGACGCTCCGATTTGATTAAGCCTAATATCAATATTTTGATAACCCCTGTCAATTTGCTCAATATTATGTATAACACTCTTGCCTTTAGCAGATAAGGCGGCAATTAGCAAGGCTACCCCTGCACGTATATCCGGTGACGTCATGACACTTCCCCTAAGCGGATTTCCATGGTTATGCCCGATGACTGTTGCCCGGTGCGGATCGCAAAGGATAATGCTGGCACCCATATCAATCAATTTATCAACAAAAAAGAGCCGGCTTTCAAACATTTTTTGATGTATCAGCACGCTTCCCTTGGCCTGGGTAGCCACAACCAAAAACACGCTTAGCAAATCCGGTGTTAATCCGGGCCATGGCGCATCAGCGATGGTCATTATAGAACCATCAATAAAAGTTTCTATTTCGTACTGTTCCTGGGCAGGAATGTAAATATCCTCTCCACGTATTTCCATATCGATGCCCATGCGGCTAAATGCCAAGGGAATAATTCCCAATTCAGATGGAGCCGCATTCTTAATCGTAATTTCGCTTTGCGTCATGGCCGCCATGCCAATAAAGCTACCCACCTCAATCATATCCGGCAAGATCCGATGCTCACAACCAGACAAAACCTCCACACCATTAATGATCAGCAGATTGGATCCTATGCCGCTAATTTTTGCACCCATGCGGGTCAACATTTTACAAAGTTGTTGGAGATACGGCTCACAGGCCGCATTGTAAATGGTAGTAGTTCCAGGCGTAAGCACCG
>DHVH01000314.1 GCA_002412555.1 Marinilabiliaceae bacterium UBA5213
CATCATACGTCGGGGAAAGTAGCGGCTTACCTTGCCTGTCTACCATGGCGGCTGCTACTTCTGCGGGTGCTTTTCCGTTGAACAACGGACTGGCTCCGAACAACAATACTTTGGCACGAAGCGCAAGAGCTGCTCCTCTCGATGGACGTGCCAATGCTTCCACTGAACGTTGAAGCGGTAGCATTTCCGCAGCAAGGATTAACTCATTTGCAATATAATCCACACACTCTTCATAGGTATTACGGGGTTGAGCAACCTCATCGTATTCTTTCGTGTAATCGATACCTTTATCAGGAACGATGGGAATAGGACCATATGTGCGAAGCATGATCCAGTAGTAATAGGCTTTCAGAAAATGTGCCTGACCTTTCATATCGGCGATTTGCACTTCATTGAATTCCTTGTTCAGGTCAATGTAATTCAACAAGATGGTAGCCTGTCTAATACCTTTGTATGCATTTTCCCATATACCCTGAGATTCTCCATTCAAACCACTTTCACCATACCGNNTTGAAAGGAACATTCTTTTTACTAGCCACATCCTGCAGATATCCGTTGCCCAGAAAGGCATAAGCACGTGCCAGCCATTCATTCGTATAATCCTGATTCTTAAATACATCCTCAATGGACATTCTTTCATCAAACAGGTAATCAGAGTCCAGATAATCGGTACAACCACCCATTATTAGGCTTAATCCTGTTACAATAGATAAAATGACAATTATTTTTTTCATATGTGTGTGTGTTGTTTATAGATTAACTGCTACACCCAGTGAAAGGGTTTTGCTGAGTGGATAGTTTTTTCCATGTGAACTCCCCATTTCCGGATCCCATAATTTGAAACCTGACCAGGTTAACAGATTCGTGCCGATAAAGAAAATACGGACTTCATTGAAATATGCCCTGTTAACCAGTGATTTGGGGAGTGTATAACCAATATCTACTGTTTTCAGCCGAATATAGGATCCATCCCTTAACCAGAATGTAGATTGTCTGTTATTATTCCCATTGTTCCCATAGGTCAAACGAGGATAATCGGCATTTGGATTCTCAGTATTGGGATCACCGGATATTTCAGCCGAAATCCAGCGGTTTGATTCGGCCATATCTTTCAAGATATTTCCCCAACCATCTCCCGTACTAAACATATAGACTGTAGAGCCGTCAATGAAATAAGTTGATTTACCTACTCCCTGAAAATGCAAGCTGACATTCAGCCCTTTCCATCTGGCAGAGGTGCCGAATCCATAGGTGAGATTTGGTCTGGTAGTCGCTCCAATAGCCACCCTGT
The DNA here is from genome assembly GCA_002412555.1 of Marinilabiliaceae bacterium UBA5213. Classification (GTDB taxonomy): domain Bacteria; phylum Bacteroidota; class Bacteroidia; order Bacteroidales; family Marinilabiliaceae; genus Geofilum. The sequence continues at coordinate 1,292 of DHVH01000314.1, forward strand.
CATCGTCATTGATAATACCGTCTCCGTTGATATCCTTGTATTTAATATCACCCGGCATTACTTCTCCGTAAGTTTGCCTCGGACTATTTCTAATTTCTTCGTAATCTTTGAATAATCCCAAAGAAACCAGCCCCCTGGCTTGATTTACTCTGTGCCCTTGCTGCATTTTATACCAATAAACCGTGTTTTCTTCATCTCTTTCCACAATCTCATTCTTGCTGTAGGTGACATTTCCACGCAGAGTCAGGTTCACTTGTCCCAAATCCTGTTTAAAGGTAAAATTCCCATCAAATCCCTGAGCCTTAACAATACCGACGTTTGCAGAAGGATTGCTCTCCAAACCTGCCATCCAGGGAAGATAATTGCGCGTCATGTAAATTCCGTCACGACGTTCACGAAAATAATCTACGGCACCCGACAGCTTATCTCCCAAAAGCGAAAAGTCGACACCAAGATCCTGTTTGGTCGCTATTTCCCATGAAACATTGGGTGAAGCCAAAGAAGAATAACGCATACCTCCGTAATACCTACCAAAATTAAAATCTGCAAATTGATAACCACCGGCAGGCAATGGATTACCATTAGAATCATATTGAATATTACCATTATTATCTCTTGCATATATCGACTCAATCGTGTATAAGTAGGGAAAACGGATATTCCCCATATTGTCATTCCCTGTCTTACCATGTGAATAACGGATTTTCAACATGTTAACCCATGTTACATTTTTCATAAAAGGCTCTCCTGTTATATTCCACGCACCTGAAACGGCCGGGAAGAAACCAAACCGATTATCCCTATGGAAATTTTCAGAACCGGTGTAGCCAAAATTAAAGTCAACAAAATAACGAAGGCCCCAATTATAGTTGACACGTCCGGCCAATCCCTGATTGCGGCGGGAGATACCATTCTTAAGATCGGAACCGATTCGCTGGGTTTGTATCTTGGCAGCCTGACTATATTTCACTACTCCGCCTAACCGATGATCCTGGAATCTGCGGTTATAATGCATTTCCCATTCAAAGAATTCTCTTCGATCTCCTTCTGAGTTCGAATTCTGTGTCATCTTCACTTCCGGTGCGACTCTCTCAAAAATCAGTTCTCCATCCAGTGTACGATAACGTTTGGCCAACCACAGTTCCGGATTCTTTTTGCGGGTAATCCAGTTAGAATTGTTGGTATCATATCCAAAGCGGCCAATAAAACGCAATCCTTTGGTGATAAAATCGAGATCTTGTTCCAGTGTCACATTCGTTTGGATATTGTTCTGCCAGCTTTCGTTAAATCCGGTCATGGTAGCCTGTACCCACGGATTGAAACGATC
>DHVH01000164.1 GCA_002412555.1 Marinilabiliaceae bacterium UBA5213
GAGAATGGTGCCGATGGTTGTCAGATTCAGCATCACCAGCAGTGCGATGACCCACCAGAGTATTTTAACCGTCCTATTCATTTTCATCAAAATTATAATAGCCTAAACTCTCAATCTGCCTGTCGTTGATATTCAATATCCTTTCTGGTGTTCCGTCCTCCACATAGCTGTTTCCTATGGAAACTCCCAGAAAAGCGGCTGCCGCAATACTGATTGCAAGGGCAAGGGCCTGCCAGAGGGGAGATTTCCTTCTCTCCACTTTTTCCAACCCTTCAATTTTCGCCATGACCCGGGTGGAGAGGTATGGATTGGGAACCGTCTCCTTTGCACGCTGGATAAACTCGTCTATATGGTGTTCTGTTTTCATTGCGACCGATTTGCTTTATTGATGTTAAACTACGTGATTTTTAATGATGTATCCGCATGTTTTAAAATGCCTGCACGTACATTTTTTATTCGTTCTTTTACTTATTAGACAATCATGCTGCCGTTTTCCTACGGGATACCCAATTTTTTTTGCAGATTCTCTTTGGCTCTTTGCAGCAACTGCTCCACGGCTCCCTCGGAGCGTTTCATCACTGCTGCGATCTTTTTCTGGGGCAGCTCCTCGTAACGGCTCAGAATAAAGGCCATCCGCTGTTTCTCCGGTAGAGAGTCAATCGCCATCCGGATACGTCTGTCACGTTCCGCATGCTCCAGTTCTTCCAGCGGAGTTTTCTCTTCACTGCGATAAGTGAAGATGGCTTCGAGGGATTGCAGCAATCGGTTTTTTCTGTTGCCGCGAAGAAAGTTGAGGCTCGTGTTGACGGTGATCCTGTAGAGCCAGGTGGAAAATTCCGCGTCGTGGTGAAAGGAAGAAATCGACTGGTATACCCTGACAAAGACATCCTGGGTAACCTCCTCCGCATCTTCTTTTATGTGGACAAAGCCCATGACGGTGCGGAATACCTGCAGCTGGTACTTCTCCATCAGGTTTTTAAAGGCAGCATGGTTGCCAGAAATAATTTCCTTTATCAGTTGTTCGTCCGACATTCGCGTTGTTTGACATTCATTGGTAAGTTAGACAGCAAAATTTTATTTTTCCTACGGCTAAGGTATGAATAAAATTGTTATCGGTAGATTGTTGATCAAAGCATGTAGCCTCTACCTCGAGTTCAAAAACAACATCCACGATACAATAATCTTGTTATCAATATTTTTTCTTTTACAAATCAGCTGCGTTTTTTGATGACAATAAAACGTTAATCGAAAAAGTTGCCGGAATTAATTCTTTAAATTTGTACTTTATTGATTTTCACCGATGTTTCGCAGTTTAAAATAAAGTTGATAATCAGAGGATAAGAGATAAAAACAAACAGCATATATTAGCTAATATATCATTGGTAATGAACGCTTTAGAGTTGGATTCCAAACTATTAAAATATAATGCAGAAAAAAGATATAAAAAAAGATTCAAGCGATGAAAGCGGATTTTTTCCCGTTACCTAATCCTCGATGATACCACCCTGTCTAAAAGCGGTAAGCGTATAGAGAAGATCGGTTAATTTCTCTACACCACTGGACTTCAGTCTTCACCGGGAGAAAGGAAAGAAGCAGGAATGCCCGTTTGGGATGACCAAAAAACAGATGAGTAATAATGCTATTTCTCTAATGTTCGTCCTAAAGAACACATAATTTGAAGCGACGGCTTCGTATTCCGGTTCGTGGTTGCAATCCCGCCCGAACGCCAATCCACAAAACGTTTTGTAACTATTAATACGAACGAAAGTTTTTTTTTACATTACTGGCATTCATTTCAATTTCTTGCCAAGCAAAAGATCTGGAAAAACATTGAGAAAATTGCCCTAGATAATAATTTTTCCGGGTGTATTTATCGCCCTAAACGACAGTATAATTCTGAACAATGCTTATGATTATTCCGATAAAAAAATGAGAATTAAAAACAATCCACTTACAATATTTTCAATAGCTTCTATCATCAAACTATTTATCAAACAGTCAATATTACTCTTTGCAAACAGTCAAAAATTATCACTCAATGATACCCTATCACATTATTTTGTTTTTTTAGATTTTCGAACAGAGTAACCATATCGAATTTATTGTATCATATTCAAATTTTAACTACTTAATTCTTGCACATATAATTGAGAAGATAACAAATAAACCATTAGAGATGTGTACCTGAGTGAAACAATATTTCAGCCTTATTCAATGTTGCAGACGGGTTTGTATTAATACTATTCTACAGAAAAAGGTCATACTGCCGGATTCTACTTTCGTAATAACAGCGTTCATTTTGTTCCAGATTTCAATTTTTAAAATTTCCAGGGCTCATGTACAGTTCAACAGTTCCAATGAAGCGACCAGCGAGTATGTTAAATACGCTGAACAGCTGAAACAGATGTCCGTCAGGGATTATCTGCTGCTGTACATACCCAGACAGCCGATGTAGAAGTGGAAGTAAACGGGTTGATGGCTTACGACAGAGCCGTTGTGAAAATGACGAAGGCCGGGTGCGGAAAGTAAATCAGGAAATATGCGATATCCTTTCCGATTGATATTTATATGTAGTTGTAAATTTCCGGGATGCATCGCATGATGATAGTTTCCTTTGGTGAAAATTAGAAGAACCGGTATTTTTCCGGTTCTTCTAATTTATACCTGCGAAAAAGAATTCTTTTTGAATTCGGTTGCCGAAATATCCTCCCTTATTGAAAAGGTTGTTTATTTCAAATTCAAATAATCCATTATGGCTTTATTCCCTTTAAGGGCATTTGTGGGTATGGGATTATCTTCCGTATATACTCTTAACTGATCGGGAGGTAAAATGGTGACAAAACTTTCGTCGATAGTGGGTACCCACGAAACATTATCCGAATTAAGTTTAAGGTGATGTGCAAAGAAGTTGTACATGGCCATTCGTTTAGAGCGGCCATAGTCGTGCCTTTCAAGCGGGAAATGGGCGTTTTCAATTTTGTGCTCGGCATTGTAGAGGGCATACACCTTTTGGATATAAGGAAACTCTATATGGGGAGTATTGCTGGTGTAATCATTCCCGTCAGAGACCATTAACAGGGGTCGTGGAGCACACAAAGCGGTAATTTCAACATTGTTCGTCTGATAATTTTCTCCTTTGTGGATGGGCATTCCGCTTTCACACACACAACCCCCGAAAAAATGAGCGGAAACCTGGACAACAGGAACTGAAACCTTGATGCGATCATCGATAGCGGTTATCAGGAATGTTTGCGTGGCCCCTCCGGACCCCCCAGTAATTCCAATTCTTTCCGGATCGACTTCCGGCAGAGAGAGTAGATAGTCAAGTATCCGTTTGCTATTCCAAGTCTGTAACAACATGGTTATGGGCATGTCATGATTGTCCACCTGACGAGAATCCCCGTGTCCGACCATATCATAAGCAACCACAATGGCACCCATGCGGGCAAGAACAGCACACCTGTATTGCACATCTTCCTTTAAACGTTTATCGGGTAAATGTCCGTGCGGAGAAAGTACGGCGGCATTTTTTTTCGCCAACTTAACCGGTTTATATAAATTACCTGTAATATAAAATCCGGGGAAACTCTCCATCATAAAATTCTCTACAACATATCCGTCAAACTGGCGTCTGTTGGTGATTTTCACGTTGAAATTTCCCGAGATCTCTGGCATTTGATCCAGCTTCATGCCTTTAATCAAATGATCTTTTATGTTCTGAGCACGGTTTTCCCAAGTTTTTTTATCTTTCCATTGAAGGGCAAATTCTTTCAATTTCAAGTTTCCTTCGTCTTCAGTCCAGTAATAACCTTGACACAGATTAGAATCCTGACAGAAGACGCTGCTACCGGATGTTATAAAAAGAAATATGCATAGGAAATTTAAAAAGATTTTCTTTTTCATTGTTGTGTTTTATTTTTCAATACATCAAACCAATCCTGTGCCGAAGGGCAACATGGAAATTGATGCCCGCGCAACCAGTCACCCCGGATGTTATAAGTTATTGGTTCTCCACGTTTACAATCCAGTACTACCCGGTGTTCCTCCGGTTGGTTATCGAAACGCAGGAAGCGTTCCGGTGGGAATATGATTCCCATGCCTATCCAGCCGATCTCCGGATCCTGGAATCCCCACGAACCGATAATGCCGGCATCTTTGTCGGAAAAGAACGTCTCGTCCGGTAACCTAACCAAGCCTATGCCCAATTCGATTTTATCATCTGGAGCGCCCCCATCCACCGTTGCTACCATCGATGAGTAAAGATCCCCGGCGCCGATTGAAGAACGTATCCGTACGGTGTAGGGGGCGTTTTCAGGGCCGACGCTTTCCGCCACAAATTCAAGGATGACCCTATGGTGTGTTTCCTCCACCAATCGGCCGCTAAAAATGGGGGTTCCCTTGCCCGTTTCGTTGCGGACCGGATAGGGCACGCCATTCACATAGAGGATGACCCCTCCGCATCCCGCCGTTTTTCCCACGTGCAGGATGTCCATTCCCCAACCGTTCTGGTCGATATGGTAACTCTTGCCCTCGGCTATTTTTGGCATGATCAGCGTGTCGATCCACTGACGTTTGCCGAAGAGGTCGAAATGGCCCAAGTAAAAGCGGAAAGCCGCTTTTTCAGATTCCCATCCCCAGTTGGGCGGAAGCCATTGGTTATTCCAGGCCACGCGCGGCTTATCCTCTTCCTTGCGCAACCGTGCCTGGCGGAGCGACTGCGCGCCCTCATCGGCAAG
>DHVH01000139.1 GCA_002412555.1 Marinilabiliaceae bacterium UBA5213
CGGCGATCTCGAGGAGAAGATGGCTCCCTACGTGCGCTACGTCGGGTTTACGGGGTAGCTGTTGTTGTCGGTCTTGAAGGCGTCCACTGAAGGCCAGTTGACCTTCACTTCAGGATGGGTGAGTTGCAATGAAGCAGCCAAATCTCTGGCCACTCCCAAATGGGAGGCGGCATCGATGCGATTGGGCGTCAGGTCCACCTCCAGAATGGTATCATTTTCAAGGTTGAAGTAGTCTGAGGCAGGTGTGCCGATGGCCACTTCTGTCGGCAGGACCATAATGCCATCGTGATTGGCACCCACACCAATTTCATCTTCGGCACAGATCATGCCTTCGGATTGCTTACCGCGTATTTTAGCTTTTTTAATAACAAAGGCTTCATCACCATTGTAGAGCGTAGTGCCCACAGTGGCCACCACCACTTTTTGTCCGGCCGCTACATTAGGCGCACCACATACAATAGGCAAGGGCTCTCCACTACCAATATTGACAGTCGTTACGCTCAGCTTGTCCGCATCGGGGTGTTTTTCGCAGGTGAGGACTTCTCCGATCACCAGTCCCTTCAAACCGCCCTTTATGGTTTCTACTTCGTCAATGCTGCCAACTTCTAGTCCTAATGAAGTCAGTATTTCCGCAATTTCGTGGGGCTTTTTATCGGTGTTGATGTAATCTTTTAGCCAGTTGTATGAAATGTCCATGCCTCTTATCTTGTTGTTTGTGTTAGAATCAAAACGGAATTTAAACAGAATGGCAAAAATAATGATTTTGAGTGGATCAAGCTATTTTTTGGAAAGCCAATTTTGTGGCTTTTAAGACGAATGCTTTGAAGGGCTGGTGCGTTTCTGGATTTTGCTGCTTACCGGTTGGTTTTAATACGGTGACTCAGGGATACTCAGCAAGTCTCATTGCAGTTTGTAGGTTAATCGCTATCTTTGATAATTGATAAAAATGTAGTTATGGAGAAAATAAAAGCAAATCACCGTCCGATGATTTTGGTGACCAATGATGATGGGGTAGAGGCTAAGGGGATTAAGTCGCTGATTGAAGCGGTCCGTCCCTTTGGTGATGTGGTAGTTGTGGCCCCTGACCAGGCCATGTCGGGTATGTCGCATGCCATTACGGTAAAAGTACCTTTATACTTAACAAAAATACACGCTGAACAGGGTCTGCAAATATATAAAACCAATGGAACGCCGGCCGATTGTGTGAAGTTGGCCATCAATGTATTGTTTGAGAAGAATCCCGACTTTGTCGTTTCTGGTATCAATCACGGTACTAACAGTTCAGTTAGTATGCACTATTCGGGTACTGTTGGCGGTGCCCGTGAAGGAGTGTTAAATGGCATTCCGTCTATCGGCTTCTCTTTGCTGGAGTATGGGGCTGATGCTGATTTTTCTACTGCTATAAAGTATGCTCGTTCGATATTCAATAACGTGCTGACGCACGGTATTGCTGACGGAATTTGCTACAATGTGAATATTCCTGCAGGAAAAGATGTGAAAGGGGTCAGAGTATGCCTTCAATCTAAAGGTCGCTGGGTGGAAGAGTTTGAGATGCGGGAAGATCCCAGAGGGAGGACTTATTTTTGGCTGACCGGCCATTTTGAAAACCATGAGGAGGCCAATCTTGAAACGGATGAGTGGGCCCTGAATAATGGTTATGTTTCCATAGTTCCTTGTACGGTGGATGCTACGCATGCACCGTCTTTGGATGTGTTGCGTGCCCAGGGTCTTGAGCAAATAACCACTCTTAATTTTGTTAATAAATAGCTATGCAGACAAAATGGCTCGACAAGCAAGTTACAGGAATACTCGTTGGTTTGGTTGTTCCCTTGCTTATATCCTACTTGGTTTATCATTTCAGGTTTAGTGGTGCAGAAGATTATATTTCCTTTCTAAAGGCCTTAATGGCCGTTGAAAGTCTGGGTAAATTACTTAGCGTAAGCGTGATGCCCAATTTGCTTTTCTTTTTTTTGGGTATTTGGAGCAATCGATTATGGGCAGCCAGAGGGGTGCTTATGGCCACTGTTTTTTATGGTTTAGTGGCGGTGGTGCTCTTTTTATTTAGATAAGTAATTGACAGTGGCTTCAAGCCAATACCATTGTTAAATAGTTTTATACAGATGAAGTATTACATAATAGCAGGTGAGGCCTCAGGTGATTTGCATGCGTCCAATTTGATGGGTGCATTGAAAAAGTATGATGCCATGGCCCATTTTCGCTTTTGGGGTGGAGACTTGATGGCTGCTGAGGGTGGACAAATGGTGAAGCACTACCGGGATACTGCTTTTATGGGGATTTTTGAAGTGCTGATGAACTTAATGACCATCTTTCGTAATTTTCGCTTATGCGAAAAGGATATTTTGGCTTACAATCCTGATGTGGTTATCTTGGTCGATTACCCCGGTTTTAACCTGCGGATGGCAAAATTTGCGAAAAAGCGTGGATTTAAAACCTTCTATTATATTGCTCCCAAGATTTGGGCTTGGAATACACGGAGGGCACTAAAAATCAAAAAGTATGTAGATATGGTGTTCACCATATTGCCTTTTGAAACGGACTTTTATGCCCGTTTTAATGTGCCGGTTGTCTATTCTGGCAACCCCTTGATGGATGCCATAGATAACCGTTCCAATAAGGGTGAGGGCAAGGACGTATTTGTGCAACGCAATGGCTTATCCGACAAGCCCATTATTGCTCTTTTGGCCGGGAGTCGCAAGCAGGAGATTGACCGACTTTTGCCCGATATGATAGAAATGATTCCTCATTTTCCTGAATTCCAATTTGTCATTGCTGGTGCGCCCTCCTTTTCTATGACGGATTATGAGCCATATACGACAGGAAAGAATTCATTGTCGGTGGTGTTTGGGCAGACCTACAATTTATTGGAGAATGCCCATGTGGCATTGGTTACATCCGGAACTGCAACCCTCGAGGCAGGTCTGTTGAGATGCCCGCAGGTGGTTTGTTACAAAATGTGGGGCGGTAGTTTTACCGATTTTATGGCCAAAAAGGTGATAATCAAAGTCCCCTATATTTCTTTGGTGAATTTGATTATGAACAGGGAGGTGGTTAAAGAATTGTTTCAAAGCAGCTTTTCATTGGACGCTTTAAAAGAAGAGCTCTCTTTGTTGTGTTATGATGAAGCCTATCGTCTCAATATGATGAAGGGATATGAGGAGTTGGGGTATATTGTGGGGGGACCGGGAAGTAGTGAAAGGACGGCGCAGAGGATGTGGGAGGGGTTGGGGTAGGAGAGGTCGAGAGGTCGAGAGGTTAAGAGGTTGATAGGTTAAGAGGTTGAGAGGTTGGTGGGGAATGGTAGGAAGGGGGAGATGAAGCGTAGCGGAATCCCGCGAAGCGGGACAGGAGAAGGGAGATGAAGCGAAGCGGGATTGATTAAGAGAGTGCAATATCAAATAGGATGGGCGTAGTTTTAAACTACGCCGAGCATAGTGGTAAAGGCACGCGTTTTAAAATCGCGCCAACAGGAAATCGTTTTTTAAAGGTCAATAATTGGATTTAATAATCTGTGGAAATCTGTGCAATCTGTGGACAAAAAACTGTCCTGACCTGGTCATCGGCTATGCCGCTTGGTTTACCAAGAATCTGTGGACAGGAAGATTTTTTTGTGGAATATAATATATAAAGGATATGTTGGCACTTTGGAAGAAGGAGGTCATGGCTTTTTTTAGCTCGCTCACGGGGTATTTGGTGGCGGGGGTGTTTCTGGTAATAACTGCGTTGTTTTTGTGGTTTATACCTGGAAACATGAATATTCCTTTAGGGGGGTATGCCACGCTGGATGCTTTATTCTGGATTGCGCCGTGGATATATTTGTTTTTAGTTCCGGCGATTACCATGCGCCTCTTGGCAGATGAGCTGCGCGGCGGTACCATTGAGTTGTTGCTGACCAATCCCATAACCTACTGGCAGGTGGTGGGGGCTAAATACCTGGCAGGTGTAACGCTGGTTTTGATTTCTCTACTGCCTACGCTTTTGTATTTTCTTTCGGTACATTTTATGGCTCAGCCAGTTGGTAATATTGACCATGGTGCCATTTGGGGCTCCTACATCGGACTGGTGCTGCTGGCTGCGGTTTATACGTCCATCGGACTGTTTACTTCTTCGCTCACCGATAACCAGATTGTGGCTTTTCTGATGGCTGTAGTGCTGAGTTACTTTTTTTATGACGGCTTTGCGGCATTGGCTTCGTTGCCGGGACTGGGTGCTGTGAGTGGTATTCTGGTGTCGATGGGCATCGATGAGCACTATCAATCGATTAGTCGGGGTGTCATTGATTCACGGGATTTGGTTTATTTTGTGAGTGTTATTGCTTTCTTTTTGGTGCTGACTAAGACGGTACTGGGCAGTCGAAGATGGTAAATTGAACTAACTTGTAACGAGCAAACGGATAATACGGATGGCACAAAATACAACAAGACAAAAGGATTTGATACAACTAGCTGCTGTTCTGGTAGCTGTTGTTCTTATTAGTTGGTTATCAGCTTCCTGGTTTTTTAGAATTGACTTAACGGCTGAAAAGCGCTATACTCTGGCGCCTATTACCCGTGACTTTCTGCGCAATATGGAGTCGGATGTCATGGTAAAGGTCTATTTGGATGGTGAATTGAACATTGGATTCCAGAAATTGGCGCGTGCCACCCGCGAAACACTGGATGAGTTCAGAATTGTTTCGCGCGGCAAGCTCCATTATGAATTTGTGGATCCGCTGGAGGTTTCTGAAGCCCGACAAGAGTTGGAAGAGATGGGACTCAATCCGGTACCGGTCTTTGAAGCTTCGGCCGATGGCCGTAGGATTCAGTCCAATGTTTATCCCTATGCTCTGTTCAACATAGCGGGTTATGATTTGCCCATTAATCTTTTGGAGAATTTACCCGGTTTGTCGGGAGCCGAGAATCTCAATATTTCTATGGAAGGGCTGGAATATAAAATAACGGATGTGATTCGGCGTCTACTTTTAGAGGATGTGCCGGCCATCGCCTTTTTAGNNGGGACATGGTCAGTTGGATGAATTGGACGTCTACGATATAAGTGAGGCCTTGTCTTATTATTATCAGGTGGACAGGGGCAGTCTGACCGACGATCCTTACATTTTAGACAATTATAAGGCCTTAATCATTGCTAAGCCCAGTCGCCAGTTTTCAGAGCGCGATAAGTTTATTATTGATCAGTATATTATGCGTGGCGGACGTGTTCTGTGGTTGTTGGATGCCGTTCAGGTAACGCTGGACAGTCTTCGAAGCGCTACGCAGACGGTGGGTCTGTCGACCGATCTGGGGCTGAACGATCAGCTTTTCAGGTATGGCGTGCGCATTAATGCAGAATTGGTTCAGGATGTTCAAGCAGCCATGATTCCCGTGAATGTATCCACGCCGGGCGAGCAACCCCAGCTGGTGCCTGTGCCCTGGATGTTTAACCCCTTGCTGAATACCAATCGGGAACACCCTGTCACCCGCAATATTAACATCGTGAAAGGTGAATTTGTCAGCGGTATTGATACGGTTGGTGCACCTGAGGGTATCCAACGTGAGGTGTTGTTGCGCACCGGCCGCCATTCGCGCCGTTTGCCGGTGCCTGTTTTTATTTCGCTGGCCATGGTCAATGAGCAGCCCGACCGGACCGAGTTCTCCCATTCGTACGTACCGGTAGCGGTCTCTCTGGAGGGTAAATTCCCGTCGGTCTATGCCAACCGCCCCATTCCGCCGGGTGTAAATATTGCACCTTCAGAGGTGCGGCATCAGAGTGCACCTACCCGCATGATTGTGGTGGCCGATGGCGATGTCATCCGCAATGAGGTAAGGATGCGCCATGGAGCTTCGCCGCAGGCCATGCCTTTGGGATTTGATGAAGTAGGTAATCAGAATTTTGGCAACAAGGATTTTATTCTCAATGCCATACATTATCTGGCTGATGATGAGGGATGGATGGCTTTGCGCACCCGCAACTATCAGTTGCGGATGCTTGATCGGGAAAAGTTGGCCAATAACATTGCCTTTTGGCAATGGCTCAATTTGTTGGCGCCGATTCTTTTTCTTGTTCTAATAGGTATGATTTTCACGCTTTGGCGCAAGATGAAATACGGCAGGGAAGCTTCACATAATTGATTTTGAATAAATCGGGGGCGTTTTTGTGAAATAAAATGTAAGTGGATTTATCGTTAATTGTCTGATATTTCATATATTTGAGAGTTGTGAAAGTGATACGGCCGTTAGGCCGTATATTCAGATTTATAGCCATATAGCTGCATCAAAGATAAAAAGCAAATAACTTAATTAAATAAGAAACGAATGAAGTTTGTAGTATCCAGTTCCGAGCTGCTGTCGCACTTGCAGGCTATCAGCAGGGCCATATCTTCTAAAAGCCAGTATCCCGTTCTTGATTGTTTTCTAATTGATTTGAACGGCACCACGTTGAGCATGACTGCATCCGATCTGGAAGTGACCATGACTACAACCATGGAAACGGAAAGTACCGATGGCGATGGAAGGGTGGCGCTTCCTTCCAAGATGTTGCTCGAAATTTTGAAGAAATTGCCTGAGCAGCCGTTGACTTTTGAAATAGCTATGGACAACCTGGCTGTGGACATCGTTTCGGAGAAGGGTAAGTATAATTTTGTGGGCCAGCCTGCTGAGGATTATCCGACCCTTCCTGTGGTGGAAGAAGATAAAGCCAGCAAGCTTCAGGTGCCTGCATCTTTGTTGCTGACAGGGATTACCAAGACTTTGTTTGCCACGGCTGACGATGAGTTACGTCCGGTAATGAATGGCATTCTTTTCGAATTTTCGCCAGAAAATTTGACTTTTGTAGCCTCTGACTCCCACAAATTGGTGCGTTATCAGCGCCTGGATGCTAAAAGTGATTTCGAAGCTTCGTTTATTCTGCCTAAAAAGCCAGCCGCCTTACTTAAAAATGTATTGCCGCGCGAGTCGGGTGATGTCATGGTGGAGTTCGATAATAAGAATGCCTTCTTCAACCTGCCCAATTACAAATTGGTTTGTCGTTTGGTCGAAGGAAACTATCCAAGCTACAATGCGGTAATTCCACAAGAAAACCCCAATAAGGCGGTGATTGATCGTGTGGATTTAGCCAATACTCTGGGGCGGGTTTCCATCTTTTCGAGCCAGTCGTCGAACCTCGTTAAGCTGCATTTGAGCAATGACGAAATGGTGGTTTCTGCGCAGGACATTGACTTTTCGGTATCGGCTTTTGAAAAACTGAAGTGCCAGTACGATGGTGATGAAATGGAAATTGGTTTTAAATCTGTTTTCTTGTCGGACATACTTGAAAATATCTCTTCAGGGGATATTATTATTGAAATGTCAGACCCTTCAAGAGCTGCTATTGTGTTGCCATTTGAAAAGAATGAAAACGAAGAGGAGTTGATGCTACTCATGCCGATGATGATTAACGCCTAATTGTCTTTGGAATGAAGCGGCCTTGTCTTTGACGCTTTATTATCAGAGACATAGTTAGGTGACATGAGATTAGGGATTTCCAAATATAAAAAAGAGGAACTGTCGTGAAGATGGTTCCTCTTTTGGTTTGTGTATTTTTTGAGGTGGGTAGGGATGATAGGGGTAAATAGGGTTTATGGTTTTTAGTTCAGAGTTCAAAGTTCAGAGTTCAGAGTTCAAAGTTCAAAGTTCAGAGTTCAGAGTTCAATGTTCAATGTTCGGAGTTCAGGGGTGATAGTTATGAGTTTTTTGGAAGGGAATATTTTAATCCGTGAAAAATTTCGTTTCTATGGTGGGTGAGTTGGGTTGATGGTTTGGGGTTTCATTGGTTTATTGGGGTGCTTGGCAAATTTATGTATCTTTGCACTTTAAAATATTTTAGGAGAATGACAGCAAAGAAGAAGCGTGTAGTTGTTGGCCTGATCGACCATGACGGGCTCCAGCTGCTCCACCCCGAAGCCAAAGCGTTGGCCCAGCACGCTCAGCAGGGCGTAGTTGCCGCCGCGCCCCTTGCCGAAGGCGTAATCGTAGCCGATGACCAGCTCCCTGACGCGCAAGCCGTCCACCAGGATGTCGCGCACGAAGTCCTCGGGGCTCATGCTCGCCAG
>DHVH01000299.1 GCA_002412555.1 Marinilabiliaceae bacterium UBA5213
GATATCGAAAAGCGCTTGCCGGGAACAGTAAACCTGCGATTTGATGGAGTATCGGGTGAATCGCTTATGAACCTTCTTGACTTGGATGGTGTTTGCGTTTCCACGAGTTCCGCTTGTAATTCAGGGAAAGACATTCCGTCTCACGTGTTGCTCGCATTAGGGCTTTCGGAGGAACAAGCAAAGTCCTCAATTCGGATATCATATGGCAGATATAACACACAGGAAGAAGTCGAAACAATTGTAGAGAATATCTGTAAGGCTTACATAAAAATTCACAATGCTTCAAAATAATGTTGTTCCCGAGTAATTTGCCAAAGAAAGGCTACCTTAATGTCGATATTCATTTGCTGGATCGGTTTCCGTGTTGTAATCCAATGGATGCAAAGATTCCCCACGGGGTGCACGCAAAGATTCTCGAGCGCCGGCATGGGCATGATCGATAAAAGCGGATAGCTCATCCCATACTTCTGGAGGAATATTATCATTTTGGCAGATGAACAGATGGCAATATACTAGGGAGGTTGTACTCCGGGCTTATTCAACACCTATCCACGCGTCCAACAAAGTGAGTAATGGATGTTCTGCGAAATTTTCAAGGACATATCTATCTCCCACTATCATTACTAATAATCTGATGGCATAATTGGCAAAAACTATTTTATTTAACTTTGTTTATCTCTAATTCATTTCCATTTTCTCATCCACAAACCCAGGCTAATCCTTGAATTGCTCGTTCATATATTAAGTTATAAATTCTGTCACATAAATTATTGAAAATGGGTCTATCATAATAAGATTGGGGAATATGGTTGCGTATTCCGGTAAAACAATCCAGTGATTCCGGAAAATATCGTCCACCCAATAAGGAAATCAGAACTGGTCTCAACATTGTATATCAAGTGGACGATAAGGTGAGCTGTCCGCGGAGTATTCGCTGCGAATCTCCGGCCAATTCAATGCGATGGGCATTGTAAACCAGGCGGTCCAGGATCGAATCAGCCAAGGTTGGATCTGGCAAACGAGCATGCCAGGTAGGGATGGGGAATTGGGGAACCAGCAAAGTGGCCATCCGGCCATAACGATCATCCAGAATATCTAACAAGAACTGAGCCTCAACAAGAGAGGGTGGGTCACGGAGCCAATCGTCGAGAATGAGCAAATCTGTCTTGTGGAGGGATTTGATCATCTGATTTGTGACACACAGAGACGACCTATTCTGATCCAGAAGCCGCACGAGCGAACAGCCGAGATAACCAGCCTGAAAAACCCTTGCGTTGTGGTCCCGCTTCTGCCGGACTTTGCCGAGCAGGGGGCAGGTACATTTCCTTCACTTTGCACATAATGGCCGTTCGCTCGCCGTCATTGTCAAGTGCGTTAAATATCATGACAATATACCGAAACGAAATATGTTTCCTCAGCAATTCTTTTGCTTTGAAAAACCAAGCCGAGGCATTTTCATTTAAAGGCTCCTGTGTATTGATTCGGCGATCTTCTTCAAGACGATCACGAGAAAGGCTGCTTAACGGATCGTCCAGGAATAGTTGCGTCATTACCGCATCCAGTTCCTCAGCGCGTTGCCGTGCGTCTCGCTGGTACTTCATATATAATTCCATGTCACAGCATTGAATCACATTTGCTCCACCATCGTCTGTGTCTTCTAATCTCATCGATAAGAAATCAGGCGAGTCCAATGAATCATCAATGCGCGAAAACAAAGAAACTAACCGCATGGCAGGAGAACAGGTTTCCTCGCTGGCCAGCAATCCTTTTAACACCTTATAAACTTCGGGCAATTGCATCTCATTCAGAAAATAAGGGCGATTTGACTGGATAGAACGAAAGTTCTTGTAATTCATAAGTTAGTCCCATTTTCATACAGGCTGCGCTGTGGGGGAGGGGAGTCTGTTCTCTTTCCGTTGTATGCATTTCCGTCAATCGTAGTGCTCATTGAAGGGTTGTCCCAACGAGAAGGGTTTCTTTTCAAGGTGCGAGCTGCGGTCGCAGGAATAGCCCATTTATAACCTTGCTTAAACGCACCAGGGAATTCTCACACAGGACATTTTTTTCTAACCGTCACTTCAGCCAATCCGGTGATTACAGCGACTTGGCGGGGATCGAGATAGCGCGGCATTTCGCGAAAGATCAGACCCATCAATTCCAAATTGTCTCCCGATGGATCCCTCTCTACAAGCTGCGTAAGTATTTGCTCTTTGGTCAGGCATGCGAATCCGATAACGGCCGCGTTCCAATCCTTGATATGCAGTGAGCTGATAATGGCCTTTCGGTTTACACAGTAGTTTTGTGAGCGCGTTTCCGGGTGATATTGCGCGCTGCTTCTGCAGGAATGTACCAGGAACCTTTCATGATTTTAGCACCAGATATTTTTCCGTAAATCAGTTTGTTTCAGCACTTAAATTTTTGCACTCAATGCTTCGAATAGTATGTATAACCGAATTAGAGATATACAAATTTGATAAAATTCTATGCTTAATTAAGGAATGAGCCTATTTTTTCTGGAGATAACATCCGGCCCCACCCAATCGATGAGGCCAGATAATTATGAACTTTCAGGGAACCATAATTTTTGGATAGGACAGCCTATAATTAATTAACTGAAAATTCTAAGCTTTGATCCAAAGAGTCATTCATATAAATATCAACCCTATAGCTACCAGACGGCCAAAGTGAGTCAATTTGTAAATCAAACGTGAAAATACTTTGATCACCAGTGACAATTGATGCCTCATCGATCACATGATTTGGATCAACTCCAGCCACATCTACAGCAGTCCAGACCGCTTTCAGGGTTGTATCATCAGGCGCATTCGCTACTTTAACAATGCAATAAAAGTTTTGACTACTAGAAAAGACCGTTGTTTCCCCAGAGCCATCACTATTGGCTGTCAAATATGCTTCAGTAATATTTGCTGTACTGACATTAAAACCACAGGCCAAAGTTAATATTACGAATGTTGTAATTAAAATTAGTGTCTGTTTCCTATTCTTTGTCATGTTACTCTCTTTTCAAATATTTTGTGAGTATGTTGAATTGTTTTGCTTCAGATGAAATTG
>DHVH01000295.1 GCA_002412555.1 Marinilabiliaceae bacterium UBA5213
TGGAAGCCATGCGCCCCCTCATCGAACTGGCAAAACCGCTCAATGTGGTTATACACAAGGCCATCGACGACACCCGCGACACCTTTGCGTCCATGCAGCAACTGCAGTCCCTTAAGGGCGTGAATGCCATTCTCACTTCCGGCAAGGCCCCATCCGCATTGGCTGGGGCGGATGTCTTAAGAAGGATGACCCAACACCAGAAAGATCTGCGCATTATTGTGGCAGGCGGTGTTACCAAAGACAATAGAGACGAGATACACCAGTTAATCGGTGCCTCCCAATACCATGGCAAACGCATTGTAGGGGATCTGTTATAGAAAAAGGGGCACGATAGAAGATATCTGTGCCCCTTTGTTTTAAAACTTCAGCAGCTCGGCTGCTGATTACTTACTAAATTCACCCTTTTCGATGCTCCAGTCACTGCCAAAAAATCCGGAGATTTTTAGGTCCTCCAGACCAGTCTTCAAATAATCGGCAGAAAAAACCATGACATCCGGGAAACCGCTAATACCGGAAAAATAATTGTTGGCAAAGGTCGCCTTCATCCCTTTCAGACCTGTTCCTGCCACTACGCCAACACTGGCTGTGGTACTGTCAAATCGTGGATAGACAAAGTAGGTACCCAAATCATCTCCCTTTAACACTTCGTCACCGAAGCGAATCTCGCCATCAGCCACATGCAAGGGTGCGTTACGCAGTACTTTTTTCCAGGCCTTGTTATTGCTGGCGTTGCCATAGATAATCACATTCTGGTCCCTATAATTCTTCGCATTAAATGCCTTATCTGAAACCACATCAATGGAGGCGTTGCCCCTGTACAGGAAGGTTTCGGCATCAAAACGCGCTTTGTTAAGATACCACGCGTTTTCCTCTTTTGTTCCCCCGGTGGCATAAACAAACACCACATGGTTGTCAAACGCCGTCTTGAAGCCCCCATGACGCAGGGAATATTTTTCTGCAGTCTTTACCTGACTGATCGACTTCCAGCCATCAACCGCATTTTCAATCGTTAGATCCATCCCTTTTTGACCCTGAATGCTGGTTCCGTTTACCACAACGACCGGGTCGTTCTCCAGATTCAATTGGGAAAGATTCAGCGTGAGAACAGACACATTTTCCACCGATCCGATAATGGAATCTCCTTTCACATCCAATACAACATTGGAAAAGTCCCATGATCTGGGTTGCTGTTCCACTCTTACCCAGTAGTTCTGGGCCGAGACTGCTGGAGAAGCGGTATGGAATTCTATGTGCTGCACATTTTTTACAGCAGGGATGGCATGCCACTTAAAATAATCGAAGATGGGGAACCAGTCCACGCTGTGATCGCCATACCAGTGTGAACCTCCGGGGTATTCATAATAACTAAAATTATTGTGGAACTCACCCAGGGTGCTGCGCATCAACCGGGCCTGATCAACACTTACCACATTATCGGCATCACCATGCAAAATATAAACACCCGATTGCAAATAGTTACGCTTTAGGCTCAAGGTGCGACCGGCATTGGCAGCCCGCTTAATTTGTGTATAATGCTTACTAGCCTCCGATAAAGAATCGTTTTCGGCGCGACGATAGCCAATAATATCCGGATAACTGGCGCAGGGTGCAATGGCAGCAAACTGATCGGGATAAGTCACGCCTAAATACCAAGTGCCGTGCCCCCCCATCGAATGCCCGGTTAGGTAGGTCAATGAGTCTTCCGTTTTAAAGACTTTTTTGGCTTCAGCCAGCACCTCCATGGCATCGATGCGCCCCCACTCTTCCCAATTGAAACCAAAGGGGCGACGGTTGGTAGGCGCCACAATGTGCGCCCAATCCTTTTTCTTGTAGGCACGCGCCTGATTGCGGGCTTCCACCGAAGCACCATGCACGGATAAAACCAAAGCCTGCCCGTCTGCCACCTCCGTGGAAGGCGCCACACTGTAATATTGAACACTGCCGTCTATCTGGCTGATAAAGGTGCGCTCATGGTGATCCGTCATATAGCGCTGCTGCAGTTCTATTTCGGTCCGATCCAGCTCCCGTCCTCTTCCATCGGAAAGAATAAGGATCGCATTAATACTAGCGGTATTGGAGGCATCCTTAACACCAGGAATCCTGAATTTCACCTTTCGGACAGCCATCGGCATCACCGCATCGGTGGCAAAAGTAGCGCGCTCGCCAGTTTCAAGAATACATTCAATCTTCAAATCCTTTAAATCCTTGTCAGTGGCATTCAGTAGGCGCACAGCACCCCATTTTTCTTCCGGCTCACCATTTATGATATCTGGCAGAGTCAAATCACGGTTGATTAACATAACCTCCTTAGTGGGGACCACCAGCTTGGCAGCTACACGGCCAAAGCGGCCCGGGGTATAAACAAATTGATTCCTCCCTTTCTTAAGGCGAAAAGGAATCAGGGTATAACCAAAATCGTAGTGGTCGCCCTCCTGAACCATTCCATTGATATAAACTCTGGTGTGGCCCGTGGCTTCCAATAGAACCACCTCTTCAACAGGTGCATCAAAACTCGTATATAAATACCCCCGTCTTAAATTTGGGTTTCTAAACACCTGGGCAGTATCTGCCGAAATAGCACTCCATTTCAAGGGGGCATCTGTTCCAGGATAATTAACCAGTGCCTCTCCCTCTACAGGTGTTTTAAAAGAATTGTTGGCCAAATGCCAGGCAACAATGTCCTGACTACCGAACAAAACGCCACTGCGCGCCGCTTGCTCCAGCACGAGTCCTTCCTCAAAGACATGAATAATGGAACCTTCTTTGGTTTCTTCATACTTCTCTTTTCCAAAGTACTCAACAATATTGCCCTGCCGTTGAGCGGAAACGGTGTTATAGCAGCTAAAGAACACCGCCAGAAAGAGGGGCGTCTTTTTGATCAATTTTCTCATCATAGTGTAAATATTTGTTTTTCAATTTTAGCCTGTCACAAATACAAACACCAAATAAACAGAAAGACCATGACCAGGAACCAACACTGATCATCTTTTTCAACTCCAACAAAGATAACAAGGAATACAATAAAAATAAACCATTCGTAAAAAAATCAGTGTTGCTGTTTGGCATCAAAGTAGAGCGCCGCAGCACCCAATACAGATACATCCGGCTCATCACTGACGGCAATCGTAAGATTCTCCACCGATTTAGGATAGGGGAATTTTCTTAGGACCTTCCACACATGGGATTCAAAGAAAGGATAAAAAGAAGCAATTGGTCCTCCTAAAATAATGCATTGAGGATCGAGTGCGAAAAGGATGGTTTGTATAAAATGGCCCATATCTATGCCAAACTGTTCTAAAATAGCCAAGGCTATTTTATCCTCCTTCTTTGCTCTGGCTAGCAAAGTTTTGCTTCTCATACCATACTTCAATTCAAAATAACCGGGCGTACAGTAATGCTCATAGTTATGGTCACGGTAAGGAATATAACCAAACTCCCCGGCACCGCAATTGGTGCCGGAATAGAGCTTGTCATTGGTAATGATTCCCACACCAAGCCCTTCACCGCCAAACACTCCAACCATGTTACTGTAGGGGCGCCCTTTGCCATAATATTTCTCGCCAACAGCAAAACAGTTGGCATCATTGTTCACATAAATATCTATCTCAAACCGCGATTTAAGCAAATCGGCCAGTTGAACCTGCCGCCAGGAGGGGATATGCTCCACATTATAAACGATGCCCCGCGAAACATCTACCAGACTAGGCACGCCAATGCCTATACCTACAACTTCAGGACTTATGACTTTTTCAATGGCTTCAATCATTTGATTGAGAATCTCCTCTTCGCTTCCGTAGTTATCAATTTCCATGGAAACAGACCTTTCAACAACATTGCTATTGACGCGCCCTGCCTTAAGTATTTTTCCTCCCAGAAAAACACCTATGACTGTTTCCTCATTTTGCGTTAAGTCCTTTATCATAGTTTTAATAATGCGTGTTTAAAACAATTTGCTGCTGGCTAACAAAAATTAATTATAAAGGACAAAGACACAACAACCATCTATTCCCTTTTAAATGAACTTCGTCTGACGATCAATTGAAGCGGCTTTACAGTTGTTCCTGAACCGGCATACCGACCTTCAACAGCATCAAAAAGTTGACTTACAGCCGTTCTACCCATGTCATACCCCGGCATTTCAACGGCCGAGAGGGACGGACATATATACTCATTAGCCGGCTCGTCTCCAAAGGCAACAATGGCCAATTCGTCAGGCACTTTTATGCCAGCTTCAACGGCCATTTTTGTAAGCATTAATCCGGCATCACTGCCAGCCACAAAAACACCATCGGGCTTTTGTGGCGCAGTCATCCACATTGAGAACACCCCACGAACATCTTCGTGTGTCAAATCTGTTGCCAATAAAAAGTTCGGCCACAATTGTATTTTATGGATCTCTAAAGCCTCAGAAAAACCTCTTGCCCTTTCCTGAAACACCTTACAGTCAGAAGGCCCACCCAAATGAGCTATCTTTTTACATCCAATTTTTATAAGATGGGATACGGCCTGAAATGCCCCATCAAAATTATCTACAATAATTTTTTGGCAATCTAAGGAATAATCTACCCGGTCGAACAAAACCAGAGGGATCCCATTTTTCTTAAGCTTTTCAAGATGGGAGACATCTGTTGTTTTAACCGACAAGCACGCAATAACCCCGGCAACACGGGTGGAGTTAAACATCCGGGTAACTTCTATCTCGCGCTCCAGCGACTCATTGGTCTGCGCAATGATTATCTGATAGCCTTTATCATAAGCCACAGATTCAATTCCACTCACGACCTGACTAAAAAAATACCGGTTAATATTGGGCAGCAAAACGCCTATAATATTGGTTTTGTTTTTAGACAAACTGGATGCCACCAAATTGATATCATAACCTAATTCAGCAGCCTTTTGCCGAACCAACTTTTTAGTTTTCTCACTAATCTGACTCTTATTATTAAGCGCCCGGGAAATGGTAGATGGCGCTACCTTTAATTCCCGGGCTATGTCATTGATGGTTACATTTGATACTGGCATCCGATATTCTCTGTTTACACCTACTATTTCGGTGCAAAATTAAGAAATAATGTTTAATAAACGGATTGTTATTTCATTTATATATTGGGCGATGGCAGGGGGATATCCAGAAATTGGAAGAAAATTCTGGAGTGATCCATCCTCGAAATTTTCAAAAATTCGTCAAATGGGTATAAATTATAATTCTTGAACAAATTCATGTAAAAAGCCTCATTTAGAAGGAAAGTAAAATCCATGTAAAAAACTTTTAATGGGGGTTCAATTCGGTCAAAATTTCATTTGCCCAATCTACGTATTCGGGTCGTTCAAAAAGTTGGCCGGCACTAAAAATCCTTAATCCGGCTATTTTATTCTCCCTCAACATAAAAACATAGTGCCTTAGAACCCTCTTAAATTCCTCTTCAGACAACCACCGTCCCCCATCCATCCCTGATCTCAAATACAAACCGGCAATAACAAATCGATTGGGGTGATGGGCCACCCCTTCAGCTAAATGTTCTTCCGCCTTGGCCATGATTTCGGGTGTATTTCCCCAAATATTCAGAATAATACCGTCAATGGGGAAATCAAAAGAATGCCTTCCCTGATTGCGGTGTGGATAGTGAGGAGCTACAAGTTTCAGTTCAGGATTTACACTTTTGGCAGCATTGATTATCTCCCGCCACTGTTCCTCAGTTCTTATTCCGTCTTCAATTTCATCGTAAAAATCATTTAAATAGAGCCCCAGAATACCAGGATGTTCCAAGGAAAGTTGTGCTACCCATCGGGCATGCCTGACCGATTCTTCCTGTGTCCATCCCCAGGCAGCCCTCTCGATTTTTGCCAGAACATAATCCACGCCGGGCACCTGAAGACATTTGTACATGTGAGTTTCTTCCCAACTTTGGCCGGTATAGGCCGGATCGTGTGTCCAAATGAGGTTAAATCCAATATTTTTTACGAGGCCAGAAATATCCAGATTAGCATCATGGTTCCAAAGAGAAACAAACTTCCTATCAGGCACCTGGCTGGTTACATCAAACCTGGTAAAAATAAACGCTGCAGTTATGAAAACTGCAATTGATACACTCTTTATTGACATCATAGTTTAGGCATTTTATTGTTATCGTCCGTCATTTAATTTAAGGATGTAGAAATCGCTAGCATCAGCCAGGACCCATGCTGCAGCCACTGCTCACCCCACCGCCACTTATGCGAAGGATCATTTCTGTAGGGATCAGGATAAAAAGCGATATCACTTTCATTACCAAAACCCGCTGTAACTCCATTGGAAACACATCCCGTAACATTCATTTCTTTATCACCTTCTGCATATTGCGGATTATTTCTTCCACGACCATCTAACATGCAAATATCATATGGGTTGAGGCCCAATATCCAATTAATCTGATTGGTTGCATAAGCAAGCACCTCTTCTTCTTTGTTGCTTTCCAAATAAGGCAGCGCAAATCTCATTGCGGCAGACAAGGAAGCTATGCGCGCATTTTCACCCTGCCACCAATACCCGGTTTCATTGTTTTGTGGTATAAAAAACGCCGTTCTATTAGAAATTTCATTGGTGGCCTTAACGTATTGTCGTGCATAACCAAATGGGTTATTTACTTCACCGGTTATCTCCAATTCAAAATCCACTGCAGCCCGAATTGCTTCTATAGCCCTGTTTCTGTATGCTTGTTTCGTTTCCATTGACAGGTATCTTACCAGAGAAATTATGGGCAGACCCGCTTCTGCAGCATGGAAATATGGTCTGTTTGTTGCAGAATCTGCCAACCAAAACCCCCTGGCATTTTCATCATTGGATAAACGGCGGGTCAGCTGATGCATCCTTTTTCTTGCAGCATGCAGATACTTGTCATCATCAGTAGCATAAAAGAGCTCAGTAGCTGCCATTAACGCGCAGTAGTCATCAATAATATTCTCTTCACCATTGGCAATGTATTTCAGGTTATTCTCCTCTAAATGCTCAAAACCCTTTATTGCAGCAGAAAGGTATTGATTGGATGCAGATGAACCCCCCAGTTGATCGCCAACTACTCTGGCTAAAGCGGCAATTGACATACCGCCACCTTCCCTATAGCCTGCCTGATAGTGATCGTTTTTATAACCTTCCTGACCAATGTAAGCACAGATTTCTCGTTTTTCAGGATCCCAGGACCAATTATCGAACACATTCAAATAAAAATATCCTGCTGCATCCTGCATTTTAACCAACCAGTCGGCACCATGCAATGCTTCACCTAGCATTTTTTGCCGCATCTCCACCGCATCTTCAGACCTATAATTGGTAAGCCTGTGGGCAGCCTCAACAAAATTCCATACAACCATAGGTGCCTGTTGCGGATTCATGAAATTGGCATAACTCAGGTGCATCAGGTACTTACTCCTGTCGCCCGATGCATCGTACCACCCGCCGCTGACATCAACAACATCCGCGCGATCACCAAAAAAACGCATTTCCTGATCTGTTTCGCTATACACACCAGAGGTTCTTTGGGAATGAATACCCTGTATCAATAGGCTTAAAGTAGATTGAGCAATTTGCTGTTGGGCTATCGAAAAATATTCGCTCAAATAGGATTTGTCCAAATAATTCAATTCAATCCTATAGTACCCGGGAACATTAAAAGAAGAGAAAGCCCCGGCAAAACCATTGCCCGTATGCCATTGATCAATGGGTCCACCATTTTTGAAAGTCCCCTCAAAAACAAGCTCCCCATCCTGATCCACCAAACTAAATGATTCGGGCGCATGACTTTCCTTTGTCTGAAAAACAAAGCGCTTACTACCCTGGGTATCGTAACCCAAATGATTGATTAAGATTTGTCCGGTCAAATTCTCCTTGGACTTTTTGAAGCCGCATTGCGCCAGCAATAGTAATCCTGCTGTCATCAAAAAATGTCGAAATGTTTTCATCGTATATCATTTTTATTAAATATTCAATCAGTTATTTACTCTGTGCATTGCACAGTAAATTGCAACAGCAAAACAAATATACAAAATATTTGCGCAACCGCTTGCATTATGTTGCAATAATTAACATCTTTGCACAGAAGTTTACTTTGCAAGAAGGTTCAACCTTAAATTTTAATCAGTCGATTTATTTATTATTTAACTATGAAACCCATGAAAAGAAGAAATTTGGTGTTGATTTTTTGCTTACTGATAGGACTAACATCCTATGCACAGCAAAGCGTCAACGGTGTCGTAAACGACACTAGAAATGAGCCTGTTCCGGGACTTACAGTCATGGAGAAAGGCACGCAAAACGGCGTAATAACTGATATGGATGGGCGATTCACCATTGACGTTGAAGACCAATCCTCCATTCTTGTCTTTTCGTTTGTCGGGATGAGAACGCAAGAACTCGTGGTTGGCACACAAACCCAAATAAGTGTAATTATGCAGGACTATCTATCTGATCTGGACGAGGTAGTGGTCATTGGTTATGGCGTTCAGCGGAAAGCACTGGTCACCGGAGCCAATATCAATGTCAGCGGCGAAAAAATTGCTGAATTGAATACCACCACAGCTATGGAGGCACTTCAAGGGATTGCACCAGGCGTCCAGATAACCAGAAACAATGGATCTCCCGGCGCTGGAACAAAGGTTACCATCCGCGGCATGGGAACCATTGGTGATGCAGCACCCCTATACATTGTGGATGGGGTTGCAGCCTCTAACATTAATCATCTCAACGCTTCAGACATTGAAGCCATCGATGTATTAAAAGATGCCGCATCAGCAGCCATATATGGCTCCCGAGCTGCCAATGGCGTCATCCTTGTTACCACTAAAAGAGGCGTAAAAGGTCGTAAAGCCCAAGTTACCTACGACGGATACTATGGTGTTCAGAATCTTTATAAAAAGCCAACGGTTTTAAATGCCCAGGAATATATGTACATCTTCAATGAGGCCAGACTCAACGACGGGGCAGCCCCCTACAATTGGGAAAATATGATTGTCAATGGCAATACCTATTTCGACGGTAACTATCCCGGCAATTTGGGGCGCGCTTACGGGCAACATGTTTGGGACAAACTACAATCCGGCTGGAAAGGAACTGACTGGGTGGACGAGATGATTAAAGACAATGCCCAGATGCAGAGCCATTCGGTCAATATCTCCGGGGCCTCTGATGATATCATCTATGCCATGGGTTTCTCTTATTTGAATCAGAGTGGTATTGTAGGTGGTGACATTACCGATGCTGGTTACCGCAGATTGACTGCTCGATTGAACACAGAAATGGTCCTGTTCAAAAATGAGAGGCACAACATTGTAACAATTGGTGAGAACTTCACCTACACAAATACAAAAAACAGAGCCATAGCCGCCGGAGATATATATTGGAATGACTTGCACAATGCCATTATTACCAATCCCTTTATGCCATTGAAATATGACATGCAGTCGCTCAACCGCCTTACATTGGGCTACAGCCCTACCTTGGAAGGTGTTGACAGGAATCAGCACAACCCCATTGCTACAATGTATGACCGGCACAACAACAGCTGGGGAAAAGGCAATACGGTGGCAGGTAATGTTTTTACGCTCATAGAGCCTGTTATGGATTTGAAGTTCAGATCATCCTTTGGTATCAATGGCTGGTTTGGACATAACAGATCCTACAACCAGGTGTATGCCCTTGCCAACCTGTCGCGCAGGCCTAAAGACCGGGTAACTCAGAGCATGTACCAGGGCATCTCCTATACCTGGACCAACACACTGACCTACGACTTCAAAATAAACAACCATAAAATAAACCTGCTGGCAGGTACAGAGATGCTTAAGAACGAACTCAGCACCAGC
The DNA here is from genome assembly GCA_002412555.1 of Marinilabiliaceae bacterium UBA5213. Lineage (GTDB taxonomy): Bacteria > Bacteroidota > Bacteroidia > Bacteroidales > Marinilabiliaceae > Geofilum. The sequence continues at coordinate 9,832 of DHVH01000295.1, forward strand.
ATGGAAGCCTCCAAATCAGGAACAGCATTTGGTCTGCCAGAGTATGCCTACCTATACAATGTTCAAAACGTTGAAACAATTGGAGACATCAGTGCCACTGGTCGCGATTGGGCAGCCCAGGGAGGAGGCCTAATGTCTTACATGGGCCGTGCATCCTACAACTTCAAAGAAAAATACATGCTCGATATCACTTTTAGAGCAGATGGTTCTTCCAATTTTGCACCGGATAACCGATGGGGCTATTTTCCATCTGTATCAACCGGATGGATATTTTCTGAAGAAAGCTTCATGCAGGGAGTTGATTGGATGTCCTTTGGAAAACTGCGTGCCAGTTGGGGGCAAAACGGGAACCAATCTATCAGTAACTTCATCTACACTTCCAATATCAATTACTTATCACGCGGATACTACTTTGGACCTGACAAGCTGGTTTCTTCTTCCACCTCCATTCCATCGAACATTCCCAATCCGGATGTCAAGTGGGAGACTTCTGAGCAATTGAATGTTGGACTGGATGCCAACTTCATAAATTCCCGGCTGGGTTTAAATATCGATTGGTATAAAAAAACCACAAAAGACTGGCTGGTGATCGCACCCATACTGGGGACTTTCGGAGCAGATGCCCCTTATATCAACGGCGGCGATGTGGAAAACATGGGATATGAAATCATGTTATCGTGGAATGAAAGAAACACCCACTTTAAATATGGCATTAGTCTAAGTGGTGCCCATAATAAAAACAAAGTAACCCGACTGGCCAATGCTGAAGGCATCATTCATGGAGAAACAGACGTACTGGCACAAGGAACTGCGTATGTATCCCGGGTTGAAGTAGGCCAACCCATCGGCTATTTTTATGGTTACCAAACCGATGGCATATTCCAAAACAATGCGGAAGTTAATGCATATGTAACGGCCGATGGTGAGCCCATCAGAGTCGGGTCTGAAATGGATACTCCGCGTCGACCAGGTGATGTACGCTTTGTAGATCAAAATGGAGATGGCGTAATCAATGAAACGGACAAAGTAAAAATAGGCACACCCCATCCTGATTTTGAATTGGGCATCCAATTAAACGCTGAGTTTAAAGGTTTTTATGCCAATACAACATTGGCCGGAAAATTTGGCATGCAGGTGATGCAATCCTACCGTGATTTCTCTGGCTCTCCCATGCAAAATTTTCCCACATCGGTGTTCAACAGGTGGCATGGAGAGGGCACCTCTAATTCTCAACCGCGTCTGAGCGCAGTGGCCAATGCCAACTCTAATTACATCTCGGACATCTACTTGCAAGATGCAGATTTCCTAAGAATCAACAATTTGACTGTTGGATATAAATTAGACAGAATATTAAACTCGGTGGATTGGATGCAGGCAGCATCCGTCTATGTTTCGGTAAACAACCTGTATACCTTTACCAAATACGACGGAATGGATCCCGAGGTTGGTTACGGACCAGACAGTTGGTCATCCGGCATCGACCTGGGACTTTACCCCTTACCACGGACGGTTATGTTGGGTGTGAATGTTACGTTTTAAAAGCAAAAACTTAAGATTATGAAACGAACCTGATGATAGAAAAACACATACACCCTTAATAAGAGTCATCATGGATTTCCATACGACAACTAAAAAACTAAATTATTACCGGATGAAAAAAATAATATTTTTCTTAGCACTTGGCTTGGTTGTAATCACAAGTAGTTGTGAGGACCACCTGGAGACCAGGAACCTGTTTCAAAAAAGCACGGATAATTATTACCGTACGCCTACGGATATTGAGGAAGCATTGTCCGGCGTTTACAACGCCCTTTATGTGCAAACAGGCACAGGACTTGCGGATGAGCACATTGCCGCCAGCATGATGAGCGATCTTCTTTTTTCAGGTGGAGGTGCCGATGATGCCTTTGCATTAAATGCAGCGGAATTTGTCGATCCATCTGAAGATACTTACCATCCGCTCTGGCTTGAAACATACAGAGGCATTTTTAGAGCCAACAGTATTATATCTGCTTTGTCTGATGCAGATTTTTCTTCCTTTTTTGCCAGTCAGGAAGAGGCAGAAGCCTATCTGAAGAACGCTTTGGGAGAAACGTATTTCATGCGTGGCTTTCTAATGTTCAGAGCTGCCCGATTCTTTGGTGGCATGCCGTTAATATTAACCCCGGATGCCCCTCGGAATGTGCCGAGATCGTCCTACACAGAGACTTTCAGTCAAATAGCCTCCGACTTTAACACGGCCGCAACACTTATGAGCAGCGTGCATATAAACACGATCCAGTTAAGTGATTACGGCCATGCCAACAAATGGGTTGCCAAAGCCTATCTCGCCCGCACTTACCTGCATTTTACAGGCTACATGACCAATATTGAGAATCAGCCGACAAGCGAAATGATTCTTCCTGATGCAACAACTATCAACAAAGCGGTCATCATCGAACATTTAGAGGATGTAA
>DHVH01000352.1 GCA_002412555.1 Marinilabiliaceae bacterium UBA5213
AGGCTTTTCAGACCGCGCAACATCTCAAACAGACGACTCTGCGGCGCCCCCATCTCTGGCCGATAATATTGGGTTAATAAAACAATTTTCATGGATACAAAAAAATCCTCTTATTTTAAAATCGGGTTCTCAACCCGCAAAAATCCAACTCTATTTTATCATCCTCCACCTGAACGGCAGCAAAAGCTTTGTGCTTCACCAGCCAGGCTACAATGTCTGCTTTCTCATAAGCATCTTTGATCGACGATAATGTGAAAGCACTGTGACCGTCAATATTGGGCTCGCAAATCAAAACTTCTCCCCTTGCCTCTGCTATCACACGCGAAGCAATAAACTTAGCCGGTGACTCGCGTAAATCATCAATATCGGGTTTAAAGGCCAAGCCCATGCAGGCAATAACTGGCAGTCGGCCATTCTCCACCTCAAAGGCCAAGGAAGTTGCTATGATTTTATTGATGCACCACTCCGACTTATAATCATTGATTTCGCGCGCTTGCTTAATAACATGGGCATGCTCGGGGTAGTCAGAAACTATAAACCAGGGATCCACAGCAATGCAGTGCCCGCCAACTCCGCACCCGGGCTGAAGAATGTTAACCCTCGGATGTTTGTTAGCCAACGCTATCAATTCCCAAACATCTACTCCGGCATTGTCACAAATCATCGACAATTCGTTGGCAAAGGCAATCTGCACGTCGCGCGATGAGTTCTCGACCAGCTTGCACATTTCGGCTGTCCGCGCATTGGTGGCATGCAATTGACCTTTAACAAAGAGGGCATAAAACGCCGTCGCCTTTTGGGTAGAAGCCTCATTAACGCCCCCTATTACCCGGTCGTTATGTTCCAATTCATACAACACTTTACCGGGAAGTACGCGTTCGGGGCAATAGGAAATAAAAATTTTATCTTTAAGTTCCGGTCGCTGTTCAAAGATAACAGTCGCCATTTTTTCGGTGGTCAGCACCGGAGAGGTAGATTCAATGATAAATAAATCTCCGGACTTTAACAGAGGAATCACCGATCGGGTAGCCTGCTCTACAAAGGAGATGTCCGGCTGATGATTTTGCTTAAATGGAGTAGGCACCACAATCATATACACATCTGCCGGCTGGGGAGTTGTGAAAACTTGAAGTTTTTTCTCACTCACCACTTTCTTAACCAACTCATCCAGGTCGGGTTCAATAATATGCACCTTGCCTTGATTAATAATATCCACTATTTCGGGATTGATGTCACAACCCAAAACCTCTATGCCTTTACCAGCCATGGCTGCAGCTGTGGGCAGACCAATGTAGCCCATGCCAACAACGGAAACACGCTTGTTTGTACTATTACTCATTACCAGTTTATTTTAGATATTTCTCTTTTAAAACTTTTACAATTTCTGTAGCTGCAGAGCCATCACCATAGGGATTTTTAGCCGAGGACATGCTTTTGTAAAAGGCTGTATCTTCGATCAAAGCTTTGCAATTCGCAACGATCTGTTCCTTAATAGTGCCCACCAGTTTGACTGTACCCGACGCAACAGCTTCGGGTCGCTCTGTGGTATCTCGCATAACCAGGACTGGCTTACCTAAGCCGGGCGCTTCTTCCTGGATGCCCCCACTATCGGTTAGCACAAAAGCACAATTGTTCATCAAATAGACAAATGGCAAATACTCCAGTGGTGGTATCAAATAAACATTGTCGATGCCTTTCAACAAATCATTGACCGGCTGCTGAACGTTGGGATTAAGGTGCACGGGGTATATCACCTGCCAATCGGGATATGAAGTGGCTACCTCCTTAATAGATTCACAAATCCCCAGAAATCCTTGTCCAAAATTTTCCCGTCGGTGCCCGGTCACCAAAATAAATTGGCCACCCAAGGTGATGGCATCAATGTGGGGTATATGTTCCTTCAATTTGCTTTGCACAGTTTCTAACAGACTGCCTTTTTGCTCCAATTCCTTGCCGGCAATTTGCAGAGCATCAATCACCGTATTACCCGTAACAAAAACCGTTGCAGGGTTTACCTGCTCCTTCAGGAGATTGTCGGCTGCCCACTGGGTAGGCGAAAAATGCCAGTTAGCCAATCGGCCGGTCATCTGCCGATTCATTTCTTCGGGCCAGGGAGAATTTCGGTTATAAGTCCTTAAACCCGCCTCAACATGCCCAATATCCACCTGCCGGTAAAAGGCTGCCAAAGCAGCCGCAGTGCTGGTTCCTGTATCTCCATGCACCAAAACAACATCCGGTTTGAACTCATCCAGAATGCCTTTCATACCCATCAACACCTCGGTGGTTATGTCGAATAAATCCTGACCGGCCTTCATGATGTTCAAATCGTATTCCGGGGTAATGCCAAACACCTCCATTACCTGGTCGAGCATTTGTCGGTGCTGCCCGGTTACACATACTCTGGCATCAAAGACCTGGGTATTTTCCTCTTTTTTAAATTCTCGCACCAAAGGGGCCATTTTAATGGCCTCGGGCCGTGTTCCAAAAACAATTAATACTTTTATCATAAGATTGTAATGATTTACAATGATTATTCTACATACCGGACCTCAATAGCCAAGCCGGTCTTTTCCATATAATGACTGATATTTCCACGGTCGTCCACATCAAAACGAAGGTGCTGAAAGGTATCAAAATATTCGGCGATTTCAGCAATCGAAGCCAACCAAAGCTCCCCTTTTGCCGCCAAATTGCCAATGCGCTGAAATGTCTCCTCAATACCCGGCATCCATATACCTGCCTTGTTAAAGAACATACGGCCCTGCTTTTGCAGGTCGTCATCGGCAAAATATGTGTGGGCCAGACAAATACCACTTGACGCTGTCAACAATTTGAGATTTTCCTCTGAAAACGTACGGATAAAATCATGCACTTCGACAGTTTGAAAAACCCAGAAATCGGATTTTTCTAAATTGACAGGGAAAAATGTAGCCGCATATTTTTGCCACTCAGGCAGAACCTCCCTCTTGGAGGTATCCAGGAGCATCCTAAGTAGTCGTCCCAATAAAAAAAGGAGTCCGAGGACCAGTCCACTTGCACCTTCCAGACTTTTCATCCAAAGTTTCCGTCTTAAATTATTAACCAGCATGGAATAATTTTGCCTGGATGACTCGTCACTAAAATAAAGTATATAGGTCCGTAACAAGCTTGTCAACGACGCAGGATTTATTGTCTTTAATGCATTTCGAACATAACTCCGTAAGGAAAACTGACTGACATCTAGCTGATTGACAACACCCTTGCCTGAATGGCCTGCATCCAGATAGTTCCATAAATAATGAATCCCTGCCGCCTGCATCCGGCGAGCCCAGTCTTCCGAATCATAACCTGAAGATGCCATTTTGGTCAGGTTATACGGTTGGAAAGCATGATCGATCCAGGTGGGCCAACGGTGACCGGCGTTTTCAAAAGCTTCAAAATCTGCTTGCCAGCCCTTGTCGGGACGAATGGACTGCGAAAGACTGTGGTAACATAACTCATGGCCATCCTCCTTCCAAAGTTGTAACTCGTCAGAGTTGTGCTCAACTGATACATTAAAGGCACGCTTAGAGTGGTGAAATAAAAAGGCACCCTTTGAAACGCGAATCTGACATTTCTTAAACAGCCCTCTTTGCAACTCCATTAATTCAAGGGAGTCGAAATCGCAATGATCTGAAAAATTAAGGATGGCAGAAAAGGGCACGCGTGAACGGCTAAACTCGGGTATCTGCCCTTTGGTAAACAACAAGCTGAAGGTCATAGGTTCTTCAGGGACAAATTCCGGCTCAACAAAATGCTTTTTATCCTTCTCATCATAGCGAAACATTGGGCTTAGCCATTTATCTGCAACGATCCAGGTGAGTCTTTTGGGATGTTTGGGATCATACTCCCACAGTCCGGTTGTTTCACCTGCCACGACTTTCTGCCCATTCTTCAGCATCAGGGCTTTGGGAGAGTGAAAATTGGCCAACCGTCGTCTGGAGACATCTACCCATCTATAGTCGTGATTGCGCCAAAGAACAATCGGGAACAAAAATTCGAAAATGACTTTGAGCTCGGTAATAGTACCGCACTCTTCACCAAAAAACAGCTGGTAGCTGTTTTTAAAAGGACTTGCACTTTCCTGTAGTCGTGCATTACCTGCACCATCTCCTTTAATATGTAGCTGATAAGATCGTATCATTCAACATCAAAATTGGCGCTCAAATCGCTTAAACTTGCCCATTAGTGTTCGGTCCAGCACCTCTTTGCGTACAACTTCTATTTTGGCATTGGTCTCCAAAGCCTGAAGACACAGTTTTTTCAAACGTCCAACCTCTTCTTCGGTCAACTCACGGACAGTCACCACATTTACAACAAAGCTATCGGGCGCTGTTTGCACCACCTTGTACTCCGACACTTCCTGGCATTGCTTGGTAAACTCCTTAAAGACATACAGAAAAAGCGTATCACCCGCCACCTTTTTTCCCGACTCTAAAATGGCCATTTCTTCAATTCTACCTTGTAATTTGGTCAGATAAGGTACACCATCCACCTCATCAAGGGCAGCCATATCACCAATCTCGTACCTTACCAAGGGGGTTCCCATGTTAAACAAGGGCGTCAATACCACCTTGCCCACAACCCCGTTGTCACAGGGCTGGTTGTCATCATCCAACACCTCGGTCAACATGAGCTCACGCGACAATTCCCAACGATTGTTTCGCCCGAAACCTACAAGACCAGCCTCAGAAGCGCCATACTCGTTGTAAACGGGCACTCCAAATACCTCTTCAACCAACTGCTGCTCCTCAACACTACACATTTCAGATGTGACGATGCACAACTTAAGTCGTGGTGCCACGCTTTTCAAATGAAGACCTCTTTGCGAAAGGTATTTGGCAAATGTAACGATGGGATAGGCATAGCCATAAATGTAAACAAAGGGCTTTTTGCCGAAGGCAGAGAGCCAGCGTTCCATATTTTCATCCGACAAATCAACGGTATTGAACCGGATGCGATGGGACAATCGGTCCTTCAACTGCTCTATAACTTTGGTCTTCAACGAATAGGGCGTGCCAAAAAACCGAGCTTGCAAATCGTTAAAGGTAACCCCGGCCGATTTGTAGCGGTCCTCCAACAAGCGCCAGGTGAGCGCGTGACTCAGGTAATCAATGGCATAATTAAACGGTTTGCCGGTCGACCCTGAAGTCTCCCGGTGATAATACTTCGGATAAGCGTTCAAGTCGGGCACCCTACCAATTTCATGCTCCCGAATGGTGTTCTTATTGATCACCGGAACGTCGTTCCACGATGTAGGGTAATCACCAATAAACTTCCGGTAGTTTTTGTTTCCTTGATAGTGAAATTCAAAAGCCTCCCACTTTTGTCGCTCCATCCAATTCGGACTTTGAGCAGCTAGTTTAAAACCTTTAAACTTTTCGGCAGCTTCCATTACAGGGAAACCTGTCCATTTAAGCAGGGTGAAAAAATCCATTATATTTTCCAATTATATTCGTCCAGCAACCTCAAGGACTGTTGAATAATAGATTCCAGGCGAAACGGAACCACAACCCTCTTTATTCCTTCACTTAAGGCAGAAGCCAACTCGTCTTCGTTAACCAATCGAAGCACTGCGTGCCCCAACCCTTCACTGTCTTTAGGCTCCACAAATAGTGCACTTTCATCTTGTTTAAAATACTCCGGTAAAGCATTAAAGCGGGTGATAACAATGGGAATACCAGCCATGCCTGCTTCCACCAGTATGCCGGGCAGACCTTCTCCTGAATGAAAAGTTGGCAAGGCTAAAAAGTGATAGCCGGTAAGGATGGACTGCACCATGGAAGGATCAAGAATCCCCTTGTAACGAATTTGTCCACCAGCCTCCTCAATCCAACGAAACACTTCCTTTTCATGGGCGGCATCCATGGGCCCATAAATGTCTAAATCAATACTTTCCCCTGACTGGTTCAGCTTTACAATGGCTTCCAGCAAAACCAGTATGCCTTTGGAAGCTGTAACACGCGAAACAAAAACGCCTTTTCTGCGCATGCTTTCGTTCAACTGCCATTGACTGCCATCGTCCTTTCGCGGGTTGTAGACCAGAACCACATTTGTTAAGCCACACTTCTCCAATCCCTCCTTTAAAGCAAAGGATTCGGCAAAAACACCATCCAGGCTGTTTAGCATTTTTACAAAAAACCGACGTCTCCATGGGGCTAATTTGGCTAACTGCTTGTCAAACGAGCCTCCAACTACATATAAAACCCCCCTTTTCTTCAAAAAGAGACCTAAAAACCAGAATATTGGAAGAATATAATATCTGCCATTTTGATTCAGGGAGAAAATAATTTGGTTAGCAGAAACCATTAAACGGATTAATTTCAAATTATTCTTCCATCTAGGTTGATTTCGGGCAATGGTATCAAACCACTGAATCCCATCGATACCAGCACCTTCAAAACCATCCCGCAAATAGCTGTTCTTGACACCATCACCGTTGTATGGAGGCCCAAATGGCCCAACAAACAGTGTTCTTTTTTTTCCTCTACTCATCCCGTTTCTTCCAATTAATTTACCCCTTTCCAGTTATCAGGTTTCAATTAGAAAGTTTGTAGTTGATGGTTCAACCCACAACTATCAACTATCAACTATCAACTATCAACCTATTATCCAACCCTATCATCCCCATCTACCCTCTCATCCCCATCCTCCCTCTCAACCTCTCAACCTCTCAACCTATCGACCTATCGACCTAT
>DHVH01000160.1 GCA_002412555.1 Marinilabiliaceae bacterium UBA5213
GTATATTAAGCAATACGGCATTGAGCCCATCTCAACGGGCTATATGCTGATTGATGGGGGCTCCCCGACTTCAGTGGAATACATCAGTCAGACCCGCCCCATCCCTGCAGAGAAAACAGAGATTGCAGTGGCTACGGCCTTAGCCGGAGAAATGCTGGGCATGAAAATCATTTATATGGATGCCGGCAGTGGAGCCAAAAACCCCATTTCCCCTAAAACTATTCAGGCCGTGAAAAATGCCCTCAACATCCCCTTGATGATAGGCGGAGGCATTGCAACCATGGAACAGCTATCCGATGCCTACCATGCAGGTGCCGATCTGGTGGTAGTGGGCAATGTGCTGGAAAAAAATCCTGCATTGATACAGCGCTTTCTCGAGGCTGCAGAAAGCCATTAACGCTCTTTTAACATTATTTCATTTTGATATTTCAACAACACATAGTATATTTGTGGAGTTGTAGGTCTTTTTATCTTTAATAACATAAAAACATATCATCATGTCAATCAACAAGAACAACATAGTCGGCACACTGGTAGCTGCCAACTATAAAACAGCAGACGTATTTAAAAAACATGGAATAGATTTTTGCTGTGGCGGCAATATCACCATTAGCGAAGCGGCAGAAAAATACAAGGCAGAAACCAAGGCCTTGCTGGCCGACCTGGAAGCAGTGACGGCCATAAAGGACATGGAATCAGAACTATTGCAGAAACTAACGCCCGATGCTCTAATTGACCACATTATTGAACAGCACCATAGCTTTGTGCGCGAAAACATAGAGAGCATTCCACCCTATTTGGAAAAACTGGCCGACGTGCATGGCACCAACCATCCTGAACTGATCAAGGTTCATGAGCTCTTTTTGGGCGCAGCCGAAGCCTTATCGCAACACCTGGAGGCAGAAGAGCAAATCCTGTTTCCTTATATCAAAGAATTGGTACGGGCCCAACAAAAAGGAGAAGCGCCCCAAAAAAGTAAATTTGGAAGCGTCGAAAACCCCATCAGCACCATGCACAGTGACCATGATGCGGAAGGTGAGCGCTTCAGAACCATCTCAGAACTCACCAATGGCTACCAGTTACCGCCAGATGGTTGCAACACTTACCGTGTTGGACTGGCCAAATTGGAAGCCTTTGAAAATGATCTGCACAGACACATTCATTTGGAAAACAACATCCTGTTTCCGAAGGCCGTTGAATTGGAGAAAAATTTAGTAAATTAGCGGCAAAATAATACCTATGCTATCAAAGGCATCAGAATACGCCATTCGTTCACTGGTCTATGTGGCCATTAAAAACCGGGACAATCAACGTCCCGGTTATCGTGAAATTGCCAGAGAGATAGAAGCGCCGGAGCAATTCACCGCCAAAATCTTACAAGCACTGGTCCGCCAAGGCATGCTCCTGTCGGTCCGGGGGCGCGGCGGCGGCTTCTTTTTTGAACCGGAAGCGGCGCCCATCCCTTTGATAGAAGTGATTAACTCCGTTGAAGGCTACAAACTTTTTACCCGTTGCGGCATTGGACTTAGCAGATGCTCTTCAACAGCACCCTGTCCCATTCACCATCAATACACAGTCATTCGGGACCAGTACCAACAACTGGCCACCAACACCACCATCGAAATGTTGGCCAACAAAATCATTGACGGCAAGGCCGTTCTTAATCGACTACCATAAATCTCACCTTCCGGCTACTTTGCCAACAAGATTGCATTACCTTACATCAATTTTTCATATTTTTGCTTGGATTCAATAATTTAAAATCTCTAATCCCATAAAAATATGCCGTTTTTAGAAGCTAATAACATTGTTAAAAAATACGCCAATCATCTGGCATTGGACGATGTAAGTGTATCCATTCCCGAAAATTCCATTTTTGGTTTATTGGGGCCCAATGGCGCGGGTAAAACAACCCTGATTCGCATCATCAACCAAATTACCGGTCCCGACTCCGGAAATATATTACTGCAGGGCAAGCGCCTCTCGCGTGAGGACATCTCACGCATAGGTTATTTACCTGAGGAGCGTGGCTTATACAAAAAAATGAAAGTGGGCGAACAGGCCCTTTACCTGGCGCGCCTCAAGGGCGTGTCGCGCCACGAAGCCCTCAAAAAATTAAAATACTGGTTCGAGAAATTTGAGATACAACCCTGGTGGGACAAAAAAGTGGAAGAGCTCTCGAAGGGCATGCAGCAAAAGGTGCAATTCATCGTCACCATTTTGCACAATCCTTCCTTACTGATATTTGACGAACCCTTCAGCGGATTTGACCCCATCAACGCCAACCTGCTTAAAGACGAAATTCTACATCTCAAAAAAGAAGGTGCCACCATCATCTTTTCGACCCACAATATGGGATCGGTAGAGGAATTGTGCGACCATATCACACTCATCAACAATGGAAAAGCCATCCTTTCAGGGGTAGTATCTGATATAAGGTATCAGAACCGTGAAAACCTGGCGCGTTTGGAATACACGGGCGACAGCGATCAGGTGAAACAGATCGTCGGCAACTACTATCAGGTTGAAGCATCTCAGCCTGCCAATGGCTATGAAAGTTTGCTGGTAAAAATGCCCGAGGGTACCGACATCAACCAGCTCCTGCGCATGGTGATGGACCACTGCCACATTCACAGTTGTCAGGAAGTCCTGCCCGGCATGAGCGATGTTTTTATCAAAGTTGTAAACCAGAACAAAGTAACCCTCTAAATCCCGACTACCATGAGTAAAATATCCTTGATACTTCAGCGCGAATATTTGAGCAGAGTCCGTAAAAAGAGTTTCATCATCATGACCCTGCTCGGCCCGGTCCTGTTCGCCGCCATGATGGTGGTGCCCACCTGGCTGTCATCCATGGAAGACTCTATTGAAAAGAACATCGCCATTGTGGACCATACCGGATTGTATGTCGACCAGATTAAAAACACAGACCTGATAAAATTTGAATACGTAGCGCCCGAATCTGAAGAAAACCTGCGCACCAACTTTTCGTCCACCTCGTATTACGCCTATCTGGTGATCAGTGAAAATTTACTAGAAAATCCGGACGCCATCCGTCTTTATTCCGACGGACAGATTACTATGGATGTGCGGCAGCACATCACCGGTGGCTTGCGTGAACATTTGCGTGCACAGAAACTCAACAGCTTTGAGCTGGAAGGCTTGGATGAAATCATCGGAGCCATCAATCAAGTGGGGATCAACTTAACCACCATCAAATTGGGGGAAGACGGCAGCGAAAAAGAGAGCTCCACTGAAATGGCCATGATTGTTAGTTTGGTCTTTGCCTTTCTGACATACATGTTTGTATTTATTTACGGCACGCAGGTTTTACGAGGGGTAATGGAAGAAAAAACCAGCCGCATTGTAGAAGTGATCATTTCCTCAGTGAAACCCTTCCAGCTAATGTTGGGAAAAATTATTGGCATTGCCATGGTGGCACTGACCCAGGTGTTTTTATGGATATTATTAACCGTGCTTATTGTGACCGGTGCAAAAGCCATCTTTTTCTCTGACAGGGACATGCCTTCACGTCTGGATGGCATTGAAATGACCTTGGAAGGCAGCAGTCAGGACGCTCAAGCTGCTGCAGCAGATGGATTCAATTTTGACAAGGTAATGGATATGGTCAAGAGCATGAATCCTGTGGCCACCCTTCTCCTATTTCTGCTGTACTTTTTGGGTGGATACCTGATTTACGCCTCCCTTTTTGCAGCGGTGGGTGCAGCCATTGACAATGAGACCGACTCGCAGCAATTCATATTCCCCATCACCATACCCATCATCATTGCCCTATATGTGGCAATGGCTGCCTTTCGCAATCCGCACAGCGATTTGGTTTTCTGGTTCTCGATGATTCCCTTTACCTCACCCATTGTCATGATGGCCAGAGTACCCTTTGATGTACCGTTTTGGCAAATAGCCGTTTCACTAACCTTACTCATTGCCGGTTTTCTGTTTACCACCTGGTTTGCAGCACGTATTTACCGGACCGGTATTTTGATGTATGGCAAAAAAGTCAGCTACAAAGAATTGTGGAAGTGGTTCCGCTATTCAGATAAGTAAAGTCATGAAACGAGCCATAGGAATTCTTCTCACAAAGAGAAATCAAAGATCAGCGTAGCTAAGGACTATGTCAGCGAGTTCTATATGGCAATTGATATCAATTATAATCATATAAGTTCAAGGTAATTTTAATAACTTTGGCCTTTTAACAAGCCTTTTATTACAAGAGATGGAAAAGACACGTGTAGCCATAATTGATTTAGGGACCAACACCTTTAACCTCTTAATAACCGAGGTCGAGGGTGATACTTATCGCATTTTGGTAGAGTCGAAGTACCCCGCCCGCCTAGGCGAAGGTGGCATTCACAAGGCCACCATCACCAACGAGGCTATGAAACGCGGTGTTGAAGCGTTGACCACTCACCTGATTACCATTTCAGAATATCAGGTCGAAAGTATCTTTTGCTTTGCCACTTCGGCCATCAGAAGTGCTACCAACGGAGCAGATTTTGTGCGCAGGGTGAAGCAGGAGTTGGGACTTACCATACGTGTTATTCCGGGCGATGAAGAAGCCCAAACCATTTTTGACGGCGTTAAACAAGTGGTTCCTTTAGGAGAAAGCTATTCTCTGATTATGGATATTGGGGGTGGCAGTGTTGAATTCATTATTGCCAACAAAAACGGCATTGCGTGGAAGGACAGCTACAACCTGGGCGTAGCCAGGTTGTTGGAACAATTTCCGCCTTCGGACCCTATTCAACCAAAAGAAATTGAGGTCATAGAGAAGCATTTGGAGGCAAAGCTTCAATCCTTGATTGAAGCGGTGGACCAATTCCCCATTTGCAAACTTATTGGCTCATCAGGATCTTTTGACACCCTTGCCACCATTATCGCCAAAAAAGAATACCCCTTAATTGAACTATCCAAAATCACCTCCTTCGAGTTAGAACCGGAGGCTTTGGACGA
>DHVH01000068.1 GCA_002412555.1 Marinilabiliaceae bacterium UBA5213
CTTCCGGATAATGGATTTAAATAAAAAAAGCCGGTGGTGCCGGCATTTTCTAATTATTATAGAACTATTCAAATTTCGAAAAGTATCTCATAAACTGAGCGCGCTCATACACAGCTGGATTCTTCATCTTCCCATAACTCATTAGTCCTCTGAACTGATCTATCTTGTCAAATTCTTTTGCTTTCATCCAGTTTTCAAGTTTCTCGAGCATGCGGGTAATTATTTCCGGTCCCTGTTTATATATTGCGGAACAAACCTGTACAGCCTTAGCACCTGCAAGTAGCTGCTTAATGACTGCATCACCATCATGCACTCCTGTGGAAGCGGCCACATCAATATTTTTTATCTTGTCACTTACGATGGCCACCCATCTGAGCGATCGGCGAATATCAGCTGGTGAGCTAAACACTTCAGCAGCCGTCAAATTAAGGTTGTTGATGTCGATATCCGGCTCATAAAAGCGGTTGAACAAAACGACCCCTTTGGCTCCGGAGACCGATAGCTTGTCAACCACGGCAACCAAGTTTGAAAAGTAGAGCCCCAATTTCATGACTACAGGTATGGAAATAACCTGACTTACTGTTTGGGCAATCTTATAATATAGTCCCTCATAATCAGGTGAGTGACTGTTTTTATCGGTATTTACCACAAATAGGTTGAGTTCAAGAGCATCCGCACCTGCCTTCTCAATTTGCTGGGCAAAATCAATCCATTCATCGGCCGAATAACAATTAATGCTGGCAATTACAGGAATATCAACGGCTGCCTTAGCTTCTTTAATCAAAGCCAGGTATTCTGAAACGGAGTTGTTTCTCGAATAAGTCTTAATATAATCCATGGCCTCTGGGTAATCCATTCCAGCCCCCTGATATATGGTGCGATCAACATCATGATTGATCTGCTCTTCAAATAAGGATTTTAAGACAACTGCACCCGCTCCGGCTAGATGCAGCTTTTTTATTTTCTCAACACTATTGGTGAGACCCGAACTTCCTACGATTATGGGGTTTTTCAGTTTTAAACCCAAATAAGTGGTTTCCAGATTCGTCATATTTATAGTTTTAATAGGTGTCAACAAATTAATAATCCCTTTCACCATACAGGGCACTCCCCACTCTCACCATGGTAGCGCCCTCTTCAATGGCTATCTGGTAATCATCTGACATGCCCATGCTAAGCTCGCTAAAATGGGGCACATTTAAAAACGATGTTTGCTTTAACTCATCAAAAAGCGATTTCAGCATCTGAAATTCGCGCCTTACCTGGCTTTTGTCCTCGGTAAAAGTGGCCATCCCCATTAATCCTCTGATTTCTATATTTTCGAATTCATTCAACTGCTTTAATTTAAGCATCTCTTTCAATTCATCGGGTGAAAATCCAAATTTGCTGCTTTCTTCAGCAATATGAACCTGCAGGAGACAAGGAATTGTGCGCTGGTTTTTGTTACCTTCTTTATCAATGGTTTGAAGCAATTTTAAGGAATCCACCCCGTGAATGAGTCCGACAAAGGGAGCTATCTGCTTGACCTTATTCGATTGCAAATGGCCAATCATGTGCCACACAATATCTGCAGGAAGCAAATCTTTTTTAGCCAATAGCTCCTGGACCTTATTTTCGCCAAAGTGCCGGTGGCCATAATCATAAGATGCCTGTATCACATCAATCGGATGCGTTTTGGTCACAGCGATTAACCTTACCTTTTCAGGAATATACCGTTGAATATGCTCAAATTTCTCCGCTACTGTCATGCCACACTTTTCAGATAGAATAATTCATTGGTTTGAAACTGCATAAGTTTTGCTTAAACAGTTTCTCTAACTACAAATTTATAGTTTTTAGCCGAATTATACGAATAAAGCCTGATAGGCACTCTTAATCCAACTCATGAATCACAAGGCCCGAACGTAATTTAGGTTCAAACCAGGTCGTTTTAGGGGGCATTATGTGGCCCGTATCGGCAATATCAATTAATTGTTGCATCGAAACCGGATACAAAGCGAAAGCCGCTTTCATCTCACCTGAATCCACCCTGCGCTTTAATTCACCTAGACCTCTGATACCACCCACAAAATCAATCCTTTTAGAAGTTCTAAGGTCCGTAATATTCAATATTTTATCCAAAACATATTTCGACAAAACCGTTACATCCAGCACACCAATAGGGTCGTTGTCGTCAAAGGTTCCTTTTCGGGCAACCAATTTATACCATTTGCCGGAAAGGTACAGGCTGAATTCGTGCAAGGCTCCAGGAGTATATATCTCCGGTCCCATCGGCGTCACTTCAAAACTGCGACCAAGGGATATCAGAAAATCAGAATCACTTAAATTGTTCAAATCCTTTACTACNNCACCGCCATAAAAAAATTGTAAGCCTCTTTTCCGGAATGATTTGGATTGGCAGCTTTACGTTCTTCGCCAATACGGGCAGCAGCAGCGGTGCGATGGTGACCATCTGCCACATAGGTACACGGCACTTTTTCATCAAATAGCTTTTCAAGGCGCGCATTGGTAACTGCATCCCAAATAACCCAGAATTGGTGACGAAAACCATCCTCACTAACAAAATCGTATTCCGCCGGCTGACCTTCAACTATGCCTTTCACTATTTGATCAATTGCAGGAACAGCCTTATAGCTAAAGAAAACCGGCTCCATATTGGCCTTTGTATGGCGAATATGGGCCATCCTGTCGTCCTCTTTTTCGGGCCGGGTTAATTCATGCTTTTTTATCACCCCCTTAAAATAATCCTCGCATGCTGCACAACCCACAATTCCGTATTGCGTGCGGTCACCCATGGTTTGCGCATAAATGTAAAACCGCTCCTCTTCATCGGGGTTCAACCAACCTTTTTCTTTAAAAGACCGAAAGTTCTCCACCGATTTATCATACACCTCAAGCGAATGAACGTCCACATTGGTTTTACAATCTATCTCTGAACGTGTGATGTGCAATAACGATTGGGCTTTACCCACCGCCATTTGAGCAGCTTCTTCGCTGTTCATCACATCGTAAGGTAAGCACGATAAATCCTTAGCAATTTCTTTGGGAGGACGAAGGCCCCTAAAAGGTTTAACAATAGCCATAATATTTGGGTTGATTTTTATCTGATGGTTGATTGATGGGTAAATCGTTATCGATTTACCCGGTGTGTTTCATCACCTGTTAGAAAATAGCTGACAATCTGACGAGCAGCTGCCATCCCTGCATTTACGTTGGCCTCTTCGGTTTGAGCACCCATTTTCTTAGGGGTAAAAAAGTAACGTCCAGGGAACTTTTCAGCAAAAACACTGGCATTCGATGGTTCTATATCAGAAAGATACATCAAGTCAGGACGCTCCTCCATTACCTGAACCAACTCCTCCTCTGCAATCACCTCTTTACGAGCAGTATTGATCAGAACCGCGCCCTGAGGCATCATGGATAGCAAAGCCTTATTAATCGATTTCTTAGTAATGTCATTGGCAGGAATATGCAAAGAAACAAATTCGCAAGTCCGGTAAAGATCCTCAACCGAGTTAAGTGGCTCTACGCCGTGCGCCTGCATGCGATCTGCTCCGACGTAAGGGTCATATCCGTAAACTTTCATACCAAAACCTTCAGCAATTTTACCTACATAATAGCCCACATTGCCGTAAGCATGAATACCTATAGATTTACCACGAAGTTCGGTGCCTGATGCGCCGTTAAACTGTTTACGAACACCATAAATCATCATTCCAAACACCAGTTCAGCTACAGCATTGGAGTTTTGTCCAGGTGTATTCATAGCTACCACACCCTTTGCATTACAAGCATCCAGGTCAAGATTGTCATAACCGGCGCCTGCCCGGACAACTATTTTAAGGTTCTTAGCTGCCTCAAGCACTTTGGTATTAATAATATCAGAACGCACAATTAGAGCATCTGCGTCCGCAACTGCCTCCAAAAGCTCAGCTTCCGACTTGTATTTTTCCAGAAGATCCAGTTTGTAACCTGCTTCTTCAACAATTATTCTGATCTCATCTACCGCTACCTGTGAAAAAGGTTTGTCAGTAGCCACCAATACTTTTTTCATATCTTAAATTCAGTTAGAAATTTTTATTAAATACATTTTCACAAATAGGCACCATAATAGAAAAAGGGAGGTTGTGAATTTCTTCCCCACTCGCTCCCTCTTCTGTGTTCAAATATAAGCTTTTAATGCTTTTTCTCAAATTCTTGCATGGCATCAATTAAGGCTTTAACACTTGCTTCGGGTAGCGCATTGTAGCAAGAAGCTCTGAATCCACCCACCGAACGGTGGCCCTTAATACCCACCATTCCTAAAGAAACAGCATATTCTCTGAAAGCAGTTTCCAGTTCCTGATACTCGTCGGTCATTACAAAACAAATATTCATAACAGAGCGGTCCTCTTCGTGTTTAACTGTCGCCTTAAATAGCTTATTGCGCTCGATTTCAGAATACAGCATGTTAGCTTTTCTGATATTGCGCTTTTCCATGGCCTCAACACCTCCCTGATCCTTCAACCAAAGAAGCGTTTGCAGGGCAGAAAATACGGGCAACACAGGTGGCGTATTAAACATGGAATCGTTATCCATGTGTGTTTTGTAATTGAGCATGGTTGGAATTGGCCGTTCTGTTTTGCCAAGAATATCTTCCTTAACTATGGCAAAAGCAACGCCCGAAGGTGCCAGGTTTTTCTGAGCTCCTCCATATATAATACCATATTTTGAGACGTCGATAGGGCGCGAAAAAATGTCGGATGACATATCTGCAACCAATGGCACCTTCACATCCAGATCTTTACGAATTTCAGTCCCGAAAATGGTGTTGTTGGTAGTAATGTGAAAATAATCCGCATCAGACGGAATCTCATAGCCCTTAGGAATATATGAATAATTCTGATCCTTTGAAGAAGCCACTTCAACTACATCACCAAAAAATTTAGCCTCCTTAATGGCCTTTGAAGCCCCTGTTCCGGTATTGAGGTAGGCAGCTTTCTTATTCAGCAAATTATAGGGAACCATACAGAATTGCATGCTGGCACCACCCCCCAAAAAGACGACCTTGTATCCTGAAGGGATATCAAGTAATTCTTTGAACAACGCGGTAGCCTGATCCATAACAGCCATGAATTCCTTATCGCGGTGCGATACTTCCATTACCGACAAACCGGTTCCGGCAAAATTGATAACTGCTTCAGCAGTGTTTTTAATAGTAAAATCGGGAAGAATAGATGGCCCGGCGGAAAAATTGTGCTTCTTCATGAGAATTAAATTGTTTTAAGGTTGTCTCATAGTATAAGAATCAATTACTTGTTAAGACAAGTAATCATCTTCTCTTTAGATTTTCGAAATTTCTTCAAAACATGAATGGCAATTTCTTGCTTTTTTAGTTCAAATTCAAGCACTTAATGATAGAAACTACCCAATGTTTTGACGAATGCACAAAATTAAAAGTTCGACAGCGGTGTGTACGTCGGCTGCATCTCCATCCTGATTCCCTTCGAAACGATTACTAAAAGATATCTGGCGGACATCATTATCGGAGCAGATGGGTACGCCTGGCTGATCAGCGCAGC
>DHVH01000043.1 GCA_002412555.1 Marinilabiliaceae bacterium UBA5213
GAGATGATTTGGTTGTCTGTTTTCATATACCAGCAGATTGGTCATTGAGTGCATGGCGATAATAAAGAGGATCATAAATATGACCGAAGAGACAATTGTTTCCAGTAAAGAGGTGGCAATTAGTTTCTGCGTCAGTTGTTTCATAACGACACGTTTATTCCGCGAATAGTTCCATATCCAAACCTTGCCGGCGTACCACCAGCTTATCGGCTGTAATACGCACAATATAAAAATCCCCGACTTTCTCTTTGGTGCGTGCCATAATGGTTTCTCCCTCAAAAACCAATAACCCGTAGGTGATCTTACCCGCTTTCAACATGCCTTTGAATTTGAAAGCAGGGCCTTGTACCACATCGGGTTCCGGTGGTGAAAAGTTGGTTGCCGGATTGTCCTGGTCAACTTTGGGCTCTTCGCCGGTTTGTAGTGAGTTCCCCGGTGGTTTTTTGAGGAAAGGGTCATCATAGTTTAATAAAAATACTGCGCTATCGGGTTTGTTTACGAAAGTGCGTGGCTGACTCTTTTCTATCGGAGCATCCTCCTTCCTTATAGCTTTTGAGACTCTCCATGCAATGGTTCCCCAGATCATTATGGATGCCACGAGTAATAAGGAGGTCGTGATCTTCTTATTTTTCATTATTTCCCGTCTCATAAGCCAGCTATTTATAAGAGGATTCAGTAAACCGATTTTATTTCCTTCCGCGCATATTCACCCGATAGAAAAATCGGATAAGCAATATTGTCATTACGCAATATACGGGTGTTGTACAATGCTCCGGCGTATACATTCTGATTGGATGTGAAAAAGCAATCCTTGAGATATACAGCACCCGAGAGTTCACCACGAATATTGGTGGTGCCATCCACATATAACAGACCACGGAGCAGTGACTTTTCTGATTGCCTGTAAGCGGGAAAAAGCAATTCTTCATCCCTTATCTTACCCTTGATGATCACATAGCCGTTGATTTCACTGTGATCGGAAAGTGACACATAAGGACGGTCAATTTCCGCATCCACAAATATACCGGAAGGGTACTGAAGTGTTACATGCTCATTAATCAGTACCGTATCACTGCAAAAGATCTGCATGCTTCCTGTAAATCCCTCTTCAATCGTGACTTTTCGGGCAAATATAATCACCTCGTTGATTTTCGATGAAACGGAGATCTTTAATTCCTCCGCAAATAAAATCACATTTCCCCGCAGAAAGATATTATCCTTGTTCTCTGTCAGTTCATAGAAACTTGTCGGCATCTGAAAGCCATGATAAGTATCCGTTATCGCCGGTAAATCAATCGCCATGGCACGACTTTCTTTCAGATTTGCCAAAAAGATCAGATTGCTTGAATCAATGGGTGGTAATTCCGCATCAGCCACTCCCAATTGCGCATAAGGGATTTCATCACCCTGATAGTATTCACCATCAATCTCGGTATAATTGATGCCGTTTAAAGGAATAAATATCTTCCCGCTGATCTCCGTTCTACCGGACAGGGACAATGCCCTGTTCCGGTCGCACAGCCAAAGTGCAGCCTTGTGGTCGCATTCCTGTTTTTTGCCCAATAGCCTTGTAGATGAAAAACTACCGTTGTGGGAAGAAACGCTGACAACCTCGTAAAATCCCCATTGCTTTGCAAGGAAACTTATGAGGGAGGTACTGTCTGCTTCGTATAAACGGTAGTTTTTTTCTTCGTCATGATCTTTTAGAAAAGTACTGTCGTTACAATATAAGACCATGGCTGAATTCAGGTTCTCCTGTTGTTGCTTTTTGTAATGATAGGATGAATAATGGAGGAAATTCATTTCCCACAGCGAATACACAAAAAACACAATAAGTATGATTAATACGGAAATCACCAATACTGTCGGCAAGGTGACTGCCTTCAACCTCGTTTTCACATTCAGCCTTTTTTTAATTCATGTACGGCTACATTTTTAACTACGGTTGTCATTCAAGAGGATTTTATTTCTCAAAATAACCTTCATAAACCCCGTTCTCCAGCGTAATGCGCAGGTAGTAATTTCCATTTGGCAGGGTGGAAGTATCCAACATAACAAATCCTTGTTCGTTTATCTGAGCTACTTGTTGAAGCCCTCCACCTACTCCTTCTACGCTTACCCATACGTTACCACTGTAGTTTTTAATTTCAACTGTAATCCAGCCATCGTTGTTCCTATATGCGAATACCTCGGTGGCTGTAGCCGAGCGCGTACCTCCTGAACGTTTAATGAGATCAATCGTTTCATTGACCCCGCTCAAGCTATTGTTGGAACCGGTAAATGCAGAAAATAACATCATCAATCCAACGGCTAATAGAAAAAGAATTTTTTGTCTCATTGTTGTGTTTATTTTATGATTATCGATTACGGGTCAAAATAACCTCTTTTTTGAATACATGTCAATAGGCGCGCGTAAATCTCACCAGTTTTTAGTGGTCAATGCATTGATAAAGTTATTTTTATGAAAATAAATCTCACCTGGGAAATTGATAAATCTTACCGGATTAATATTTTTTCTTCCGTTTTTTCCTTGCTGTTTCTGTTGTCGAGTCAACTTTTTTAGGGAAAGGCAATCCGTCAAGAGGTAGTATGGTTCACCTGATACACTATTCCATCAGTATCTCCCGGTTGTTTCCCTGGTGATCTTTCAGGTAGTAGTGATAGGTAGTACCTGAGAGGGTGTTCTATCCATATAGACGACAGTATTGCCGCCGGTAAAGGTTATCCACCTGGTAATTTAATGTATTACAGGTAATTGCGGTAATGTTTTTC
>DHVH01000032.1 GCA_002412555.1 Marinilabiliaceae bacterium UBA5213
AAAGAATCAGAGGCTATTCCCGGACCAAATATCCGGATGAAACGGAAACGGCAAACGGCGAAAAAGCAACCACCGTCACGTATGACGCACTGTAAACCACTTTTTATCTATTCTTTATAACTTTCATTGTGAATAAGGGGGCTGTCCATCGAGGATAGTCCTCTTTTGGTGTAAATCCAAAATTTCAGAAATTAATTTGAATTATTCCTAAGATGGTTTATCTTTGCCCTAAATGCGGATCTAATAAAGTACACCATTTTGTTTTATACATTTGTTATGAATTTTGTAAATATGAATCGGTGCAAAACAGTATTTTTTTTACTGTTTTTAGTCAGCTCATTTGAGGTACTGGCTCAAAATGACTTGCTCTCCGGTTTGTATTTTTCTTCTCACGAAGTCATTCAGGACAAACGTACTTCCTTAAATCTGACCCCCCGCGGTAATCTGAAATTCTCAGATCATTTTACGCTCGAATTTGAAGCCAGCTTCAGGAAGGGGGATGGTTATTACGGATATATTTTCAGGATATTGGGAGATGATGCAACAAACATCGATTTGGTATCGAACCTTGCTTCCACCACCTCTAACTTTTGGCTGGTTTACAAAGAACAGACGCTACTCTCTTTCAAATGGGAGCAACTGCCGGGTACGGGTTATGATCAATGGGTAAAGATAAAATTCGACCTGGATATACCAGACTCCCGTGTCTCTTTGTCCATCAATGATGTGAAGCAGGAATCCGCCATACCCGAATCCATCAATACCCATTTGTTCGATGTTATTTTTGGAGCGCTTCATCATCCGGATTTTGTGAGTGTGGATGTCTGCCCCATGTCATTGAAGAATGTAAAATTATATAAAGATGGTACGCTCTTCCGTGACTGGAAATTGTCGGAACATTTCAATGACAAGGTCTATGATGAAATAAAGCATGCCGAAGCATGGGTATCCAATCCCATCTGGATTATCGATCGACACATTAAGTGGAAAAAAGTAAAGGAGCTGCAGGTTGATGGCCTGATCGGAAGTACACATGATACACGGAACGGAAGAATTTTCTTTCTGAATGACAAAGAAATATATTGTGTCAATATCGATTCTTTCGGAGTGGATACGATTCCTTATCTCGAAGGTAAACCCTACGATGATAAGCTTGCACGGCAAATTATTTATAATGAATATTTCGATCAGTTGTGGTCTTTTGATTTTGATACGGAGGCAATCAATATTTTTAATTTTGAAACCCGCACCTGGTCAGAAAGTTCCGATAAAACAGTCGAATCGTTGTATGCCCATCACAACAAACTTATTTCGCCCATCGACAGTTCATTAATTACCATCGGGGGGTACGGCCATTACATCTATTCGAGCGTCGTTCACCATTACAACAGACTATCCAGATCATGGGAAAAATTCGACCGGAAAGATCAGATAGGTCCCCGTTATTTGAGCGGAGCTGATGTAATAAGTGATGAGAAAGCATTGGTATTCGGCGGATATGGCAGTCAGACCGGTCATCAGGAACTATCGCCGAAGTTTTATTATGACCTCTTTTATTTTGATTTAAATGAATATACATTTGAGAAAATCCGGACACTCCCTACGCCTGAAACGCCTTTTGTCCCCATTGAAACCCTGGTATATGATAAAAATCAGAATTGTTTTTATACCCTGATATACAATAATATGCAACACAATACCCATCTCCGGCTAGTCCGGTTCAATATGGATGATGGGGAATATGTGGTGTTTAATGATTCTATTCCATATAATTTTCTGGATATAGAATCATGGACTTCTCTTTTTCTCGATGAAAAGAGATCGGAATTGATTACTTACATTACTACCGGATCAAAAGTTGAGATATTTTCCATCGCCCATCCTCCTAAACTACAACAGGAAATCCTGCAAAAAGCAGGGAAAAAGATATCTGTTACCTATCTATTCCTGGGCTTTCTCATTTTGTTTCTTTCAGCAGGTTTTGTATTGATCGTATGGAAAAGAAAACGCCGCAGAACCCCGTTTTTTTATGATGTTCCTGTTGTGTCAAATTATACGGAACTTATTCATATACCGGAACAAAACAAACCTGCCTCCATCTATTTGTTAGGGAACTTTAAAGTGATTGACAGCGAAGGCAATGATATCACCGGTAGTTTTGCACCGACTACTTCTCAACTGTTTCTTCTGTTACTGATGAACACCATTAAAAAAGGTAAAGGAACCACCTCGCAAGAGTTAAAGAATATTCTGTGGTTCGATAAGGATGATAACAGCGCCCGAAACAACAGGAATGTGTATATTAATAAATTAAGGTTAATTTTAAAATCATTCGAAGAGATAAAAATCATCAATGACGATGGTTGTCAGGCAATCCAGGGTCTTGATCTTATTTTCTGTGACTTTGTACGGGTACAGTCACTGATTAATCTGCTGAAGACCAATCCTGTCTTCAATAGACAGGTATTGGTGGAATTGGTCGATTTATCTCTTACGGGTACACTTTTGCCCTTTGCTCAATTTGAGTGGCTTGAATCATATCAGACAGAATACACAAACATCCTCATAGACACAATGCTCCAATACAAGAACCATATTGAAGTAAAGAAGGATTTAATTTTGTTGTTGAAAATGGCTGATGTTATTTTATTACATGATAATATCGATGAAGATGCCATCACAATGAAATGTTACGCCCTCTTCTATATGGGACATAAAAAACAGGCACTGGATGTTTTTAATAAATTCTCTACAGATTACGAAACCTTACTTGCAGCTAAAACAAAACTAACTTTTGAGGATTTAATTAAATTGTCTCAATGAGTTTCCCTTTCTATCTTTCTGTTAGACTTTAAAACCATCACATTATTCGGTTTATTAATTGTTTTGTTAAATAGACCGTTGTTTCTTTTGTTTTAAATAATAAAAGTTATAAAAATAATCTTACCATTAATCGAAATTTTAATCACTCTATTAAGTGTGGAAGGCTTTCTTTGTGATAAAAATTAATGATAAATTAAGTTTAAGAAAAAACTTTCTATTATCAGAATTTAAAGATAAACATAAAGTGAAAGGTCTCCCTTTCAGATTCCATTATTTAATTTATTAATCTAAAAAAATGAGACAATGAAATGAAAAGAAAAATTTTAAATCTATCAAGCGGAATTATGTACATATTATTTTGTACAATTTCTTTATCTGCCTTTGCTCAAAACATTCAAGTTACTGGAAAAGTAACGGACAACACAGGAGAAGCTATCATTGGAGCCAATGTTACCCAAAAGGGGACAACCATAGGAACAGCTACCGATATTGATGGCCTTTTTTCCCTGAACGTACCGGGGAATGCAACGCTTGTGGTTTCCTTCCTGGGATATATTCCCCAGGAAATAAATGTGAATAACAGGGCAAACATCAACATCACTATGTTGGAAGATGTGCAAGCCCTCGAAGAGGTAGTTGTTACGGGTTATGGTACGCAAAGAAAAGCGACACTGACGGGTTCAATTTCATCAGTTAACAGCGAAGAATTGACCATTACGAAAAATGAAAACGTTGTTAATATGTTAAGCGGTAAAACGCCCGGGTTACGTATTACACAAAGAACGTCACAACCCGGACAATACAACACGGTGATCGATGTCCGTGGTTTCGGCGAACCGTTATTTGTGATTGATGGTGTTGCCCGGAGTAAGGACGACTTTGCTCGAATGGATCCGGAAGAAATTGAATCCATCTCCTTGTTGAAAGATGCATCAGCTGCTATCTACGGTATACGGGCAGCCAACGGAGTCATGTTGATTACCACGAAGAGTGGAACTTCACAGAATGGGAAGGTAGACATCAGCTACTCTGGAAATATTACGATGCAGGAAATGATTTTTATACCTGGAGGTTATACTGTTCATGAATGGAAAACGTTGCGGAATGAACAAAATTACAGAGACTTCAACAACATGTATTTTTCCCGCAAGTCGCCGATACATTCCGACGAGGAAATGGTGGAAGCGCTCAGTGCAAAGGAATATAACTGGCAGGACAGAGTATTTAACAAACTGACTCCCCAGACCCAGCACAATATGAGCATCAATGGCGGAACAGAAACATTGCGTTACTTCTTCAGTCTAGGTTATCTGAAACAAGACGGTGCATACGCCAGTGGCTCTTTATGGGCTGACAGGTACAATTTGCGATCGAATATCGACGCGAAAATTACCGAGCGTCTGAGCATGAGGGTTTCCTTAGGAGGTGTTATAGGAGCTGTCCATGAACCGGCTGCCGGTCTGTGGGACAACTACAAAGTGGCTTTTCTTGCCATTCCCGGCACTCCGTTCTATGCAAATGACAATCCTAATTACCTGAATGGTTACACGCCATGGAACAATGAGTTCGCTAATCTGGTCGGCAAAATGGATGAAAAGTATACGGGATACACCCACAGAAAAGATCGTAGAATGAACGGATCATTATCTCTCAATTACGATATACCTGGCGTGAAAGGCTTGTCCGCATCTGCATTTTATGACTATTCTGTGAATACGCCAGATACGAAAACATACAAACAAATGTATAGTACCTATAAATATATAGAGGAAACAGATTCATATGTTTTGGCGAAACTGGAAAACGGACCTACCAATACCGCAACACGTTCTGCCAGCTATTCTACAGGAACCACCCTGCAATTGGCATTGGCTTATAAAAACACTTTCGGAGATCACAACGTAGATGCAAAGATCATTCATGAAGAAAATTATTCGGAATGGGATAACTTCAATGCCTCCCGTATATTAACATTGAACGCAGAAGACCTGTTTGCAGGAGAAGCCAGTGGTCAAACCGGTTCAGGTGGTACGCCAGGTGATCGTGCACAAAGTGCATATATTGGCAGGGTAAACTATGATTACACCGGAAAATATATGCTAAGCCTTATTGGACGTTATGAAGGAAATTCACGCTGGGCTGCGGATAAACGTTGGGGATTCTTCCCATCAGTAGCGGCTGCTTGGCGTTTAAGCGAAGAGAATTTTATTAAAAATAATTTTGATTTCATCTCCAACCTTAAGTTAAGGGTTTCACACGGTAAAT
>DHVH01000137.1 GCA_002412555.1 Marinilabiliaceae bacterium UBA5213
ACCGGAGGCTTTGGATGAAGTTCACCAAAGACTGATCAGCGCCACCATTGAGGAACGAAGAACCATACCGGGAATGGATCCCGATCGCGTTGAGAACATTGTGCCAGCCAGTATTATTGTGCAATGGGTGCTCAAAAGGCTGCAGCCCAAAGAAGTATGGCAGTGTGCATTTGCCCTTAAAGAGGGCGCCATTCTTCAAATTATTAACAACGTTTTATAAAAGGACCTTCCTACTAATGATTCAACTACGCCGACTTTTTTTAAGTTTTCGTAATTGATGACCCAGGTTTGCAACGGAATAAAATAGCACTATGTCTAAAATACTGGTAATTGACGATCAAAAAAGCATCAGGAACACCCTTAAAGAGATTCTTGAGTACGAAAACAATGAGGTGACTTTAGCCGAAAACGGGCCTGAGGGACTGGAATTATTTGACCAGGAAAAATTTGACATCATCCTGTGTGACATAAAGATGCCGGACATGGACGGTATTGAAGTGCTGCAGAAAATCATGGAGAAAGGCATTGACACGCCGGTGATCATGATTTCTGGCCATGGGAATATTGACACCGCTGTGGATGCCATCAAAAAAGGCGCTTATGATTTCATAGAGAAACCACTGGATTTGAACCGTCTTTTGGTAACCATCAGAAACGCCGTAGAGCGCAAAGATCTGGTAACCGAGACAAAAGTTTTGCGGCGAAAAGTAAGTAAAACACTGGATATGATAGGCGAGTCACCAGCCATAATGGTGGTCAAGGAGATGATTGAAAAAGTGGCGCCAACCGATGCACGTGTACTCATCACCGGCAGCAATGGAACCGGAAAAGAACTGGTTGCACGATGGTTGCATGAGAAAAGCAATCGGGCCGAGCAACCCTTTATTGAGGTGAACTGTGCGGCCATACCCTCTGAACTTATAGAAAGTGAGTTATTTGGGCATGAAAAGGGCGCCTTTACCTCAGCCATTAAGCAACGCAAAGGAAAATTTGAACAGGCCCATGGGGGAACCATTTTTTTAGATGAGATTGGCGACATGAGTCTTTCTGCGCAAGCAAAAGTACTGCGGGCGCTTCAGGAGAATGTCATTTCACGGGTGGGCAGCGACAAGGACATAAAAGTCGATGTGCGCGTGCTGGCAGCTACCAACAAAAACCTGCAGGAAGAAATAAAAGCGGGACATTTCCGGGAGGATTTATACCACCGCTTGAGTGTTATTCTGATTCATGTGCCACCGCTTAGAGAGCGCAAAGAAGATATCCCCTTACTCACCAGCCACTTCAGCCACATCATTAGTGAAGAACTGGGCATGCCGCTACGGGAGTTTGATGACACCGCCATAACCGCGCTGCAAGAAATTTCATGGACCGGTAACATCCGGGAGTTTCGGAATGTGATTGAACGGCTCATTATTCTTTGCAACGACACCATTACTGCCAAGGAGGTGAAGGCCTATGCTGCACCAGTGTGGTAGGAAAAGCCCTGATTTTGGACGATAAAAAATAGGATTTTATTGACGGAAATTTCTTGAGGCGGAAAAATATATTATTGTTCGCCTGGGGCTTTGATGAACCAGATGTCGTTGAGACCGTTTCCCGGACCGAGGCCAACACGTTTGAAGTAGGAATAGCTAGCACCCTCAGGTGGTTTAGGGGATAAAATTCGGCGGTCACTGCTAAAAAATAAGAATTTCCCATCCGGGGTAAGCAGGGGATAATGATCCGAATCGGCAGAATTGATATCGCTACCCATATTGACGGCTTCACCCCAGTTACCATCTTCTTGCCAATAGCTAATGTACAAATCGCTTTGTCCATAACCACCGGGTCGCATCGAAGCAAAAATCAAATAACTCCCATCAGGCGCTATTAAAGGCGTGTAATCAGCATATCTACTATTAACGGAAGCTGGCAATTTCACCGGCGGGTTATAGCCGGTTTCGTGCCTCCCGGCCATATATATATTGGACTTCTGAAATTCAAAAGTAACGAGCAACGACCCATAATCCGCATAAAAATAGAGATCCCCCATATTATTAACAGTGGGGAAGCGTTCATGTCTAAGGGGGTCTATAACCAGGCATTGGGGCTCGCCCCATCCATTGTCCTCTTTGTGTACCGACCAAATATTCCATACCCCCTCCCTCGTGCTTCCGGGTATGGGTCGCTGAGACGAAAAATACAGCACTTCACCGCAGGAACTAATAAAAGGATCGGCATCTGCGTACCTCCCGGAAAAGTCAACTACCTCAGGATAACGCCAAATTCCCCCTTCATATCGGGTAAAAAGAATGGCAGAAAATTCGTTCCTGTGGCTTACAGTATAGTAGAACGCCAGATGGTCAGGTGTGAAAACACCTGACAGCTCATCAAGTCCGGTGGAGATAAACCCGGAAGCCATCGTCCGGGCCACCAAAGGAGCCTCGTCCGGGAGAAAAAAACCAGCGGGGTTAGCATCGTACCGCTGGGCCGTCAGGTTGCCTCCTGCCATCCCTCCCAAAATAAAAAAAACTGCAAGTATAGCTTGTCTCATGTAAAGTCATCAAATGTTCGCTGATTATACTGCAAAAGCAGGTGGTGGTTTCAATTTTAGCTAATAAAATTTCTGGTAGACATTCATTCACCAAAAAAAAACTAAAAAACAACGCTAATCATTCTAAGATTACTATATTTTATTTACTTTCACCCTGCAAACCATTAACTTAATCAATGGCGAACGAATTCAAGTTCAAGATCAAACTCTCCGAGACCGGAAGAGTTAAAGGGTATTTTGAATTAGACCAGGAAAACCTACCCTTCGAAGCCACCAATGCCAGCAATCCAGTGGGAGATTTGCTAAAAGCCATGGTGTCGCTAGTACAAGAGCCTGCCCATTTATGGGGCGAAGTAAATGCCACGGCAGTCGAGTGGTATTGCGATGACTATATTTTTGTTCTGGAATTCTCATCCAACGATGGAAAAGCACTTCAACTTTCCATTACCAGAAACAGCGCCCCTTTTGGCGAGCAAGTGCCCATGCTTACCATAAAAGGCACCATTGAGTTGGAATTGTTTTATCTGACCATAATCAAAGAGCTGGACATAATGATTAAGCGTCTGGGACTGCTGAATTATGCGCAGCTGTGGCAAAACGATGAATTTCCGCTCACCTATTTCCTGCTATTAAAAAAATACCTCATTGAATGGAAGCGATGGACGCCATCGCTGGAGGAATCGGACGTGCTGGAAAGTGAATTCATGATGGTACTCAGCTAATATCAAAGATCATGGCACGTGACAAAAAACCTCATATCGGCTTTTTTGGCAAGAGAAATAACGGAAAAAGCACACTTATCAACGCCATAACCGGCCAGGACATTGCCATTACCAGTCCGGTAGCCGGCACCACCACCGACCCGGTCAAAAAATCCATAGAAATTAAAGGGGTTGGACCAGCCATACTTATTGACACAGCAGGTATTGACGATTCCGGCGAGCTGGGTGAAAAGCGCATCGCTAAAAGCCTTAGAGTGCTCGATCAGGTAGATTTATCCATCTTAATTGTTGTTGGTAATTCGTACGACCAGTGGGAGCGCCAGCTCATCGAGCATTTCAGGCAAAAGGAGGTTCCTTTTATGGTTATCCACAATAAGAGGGATCAGCAGACAGCCACCAAAACCACCAAAGACCAATACCATTTAGCCGGTGCCAAAGCCTTTGTGGAATATGCCATAGGAGAACCCGTCGATGCCATCACCGACGCCCTTCAGGCATCCATACCACCAACGGCGTACACCAACCCCTCTTTGCTGGCAGGTATAATTGAGTCTGGTGATCAGGTACTGCTTATTACACCCATAGATACGGAAGCCCCTGAGGGTCGCATGATTTTGCCTCAGGTACAGACCATTAGGGATGTACTGGACAACCATGCCATTAACATTGTGCTTAAGGAAAGTGAGCTGGAGCAGTACATAAGCAGCACCAATCAGCTTCCCAAAATTGCCATAACCGACAGTCAGATATTTGAAAAGGCCAACCGGCTGGTCCCCAAGGAGGTCATGCTGACCAGCTTCAGCATTCTTTTGGCGCGCCATAAAGGTAATTTTGAAGCCTACAAGGCAGGGACTCCCCGTCTGGGCACTTTAAAAAAAGGAGATCGGATATTGATTCTGGAGTCGTGCACCCATCATTCTACCTGTGAAGACATAGGCCGGGTAAAAATTCCCCGATGGATTCAAAAATATATTGACGCACCAGTAGAGTGGGATGTGGTAGCCGGTCTCGATACGATTAGCAGGCCCATTACGGATTATGCCATCGTTATTCAGTGTGGCGGATGCATGATCACGCGCAAACAGTTGCATAACCGTTTACAGCCTGCCTTAGACGCCGGCATCCCCGTCACCAATTACGGCATGGCCATTGCCTGGATGCACGGTATTTACGAAAGAGCTATGCAGCCTTTTCATTAACTGCATCCGCCCTGAAC
>DHVH01000242.1 GCA_002412555.1 Marinilabiliaceae bacterium UBA5213
GGTGTAAGTGGTTGATTTAACGAGTATGTTGCAATATTTGATATGTCTGGTTGTTGGTGGGGGCGGGCTTGCATGTTGAGCGTTTTTATGGTTAGAGGGGGATGAATGTAATGAAAAATTGTTCGTGTTTAGTGTATTCTGGTATTATGTTTTTCGCATCTAATATTTAATCCAAGAAAGGATGGGGCTTATTTGATTTTTTGGGACTTTGGGCACAACTTCGTTAGCCTGAGTCCCATGACGCAGGGGATAATTAGATAAGGATCAGTGCATTTATCTGGGCACTCTTGTTATTCGGGCGGTGACATTTTCGACAGCTTTTTTGTTCTGGTTAGGGTGGACTATGGTTTCTGTTGGCTGTGAAGCCGGTTTGAGCTACCATGCGGTCGAAGGGGCTAACTACGGTGAGCAGGGCGTCGCTTATGATGTGGGTGTAACGTTCGGTGGTTTTGATGCTTTTGTGGCCGAGTAGTTCCTGGACGTAGCGGATGTCTTTACCGTCTTCGAGTAGATGGGTGGCGAAGCTGTGGCGCAGCATGTGCATGTGGACTGAGCGCTGGATGCCGGCGGATTTGGCCATTTTTTTGAGGGTGAGGGACATGCTGGTGGTGCTGTATTTTGTGCCGGGCTGGCGGCCTTCAAAGACATATATTTTGGGCTTGTGCTCGGCCAAATAGGTTTTGAGCATGGCATGCAGGTGCATTGAAAACAGGGAGTAGCGGTCGCGCTTTCCCTTGCCGTCCTTAATAAATAAACGGTTACGCTTTAAATCAATATCTGCCAGTCGCAGGTTCTGAATTTCCTGTCGCCGCAAACCTGCAGAATACCCAAGCGCTATTAATAATTTGTGCTTTGAATTATCGGTGGTACCCAGCATGGTGGCTATTTCGGACTGGTTGAAATAATCGGGCAAATGGAAGCCTTTGCGAGGCCGCATTACATGCTTGGGCGACAGGGTATGGCCGTGAATTTTTTCGAAGAAAAATTTGAAACTGCTGACCAGGTTGTCCTGATGGGCCGCTGATTTTTCGCGATGCAATATCATGTAATCCCGGATGTCTTCATCGCTGATCAAGGCAGGATGCTTGTAGTTGAAATATTTTAAAAACTTCATGAAAGCGCCAAGGTACATGGCCCGGGTTCTGAGACTAAGATCGGTCCGTTTCAGTATCTGTTCATACTGTTTTCGATAGATTTCCTCCATCCGGTAATGGGCCAAAATTCGGTAGAGCTTGCCCTTTAGGGTGGCCACGCTATGGGCTTCACCATGGTTCTCAATAAGATGGGTGGCCAAATTATATTTATTGTGGCATTCTTCTACCAGGGCTTTGAAATAGTGGATGGCTTCTACGTCGTTGCCAGGCATGCGGTACTGACTGTCAAAAATAGCAGAAGCGTCTTTAGGCAGATCACAGATCTCACTCAGCCTGATGTTGGCATGATAGACCAGAAACAGAAGCAGCCTGTCGCCCGGTGAATCAATACCCTCAATTAATGCTTTAAGGTCGTCAAATGGCAGGTGGAGTATAGAAAACCTGACCTTCCTGTTACCTGCCAGGGCAAAAAACATCTTGTCGCGCCCCAGCGTGCGCTCATAGTAAAATTTAATGGCTGCAATGGTCTGCTTAAGTGCTGTGGGATGTATTTGCGCTGCTTGCGCTTTTAGATAATTCAAAAGATCATGGTAACTCAAGGCATTAATGCCTGAATCGGGGTGGTGCGACAAAAATCTTTTGAAGCACTCCATATATATGTCGCAGGTTCTCGGACTCATGCGTTTCAAAATCAGAGATTCTGAATAGGCTTTTAAGATGGGGTCGAAGCTTGACGGAAGCTTGATAGCTTGTGACTGTCGTTGTGACTTTGAGGCGTTCAAGTCGGTGGACATCGCTTGTGAAACAAACTTTTTTTCTATATTAAAACCTTTGGTTTTAATAATTTCCACAACTTGCCTGTATAGCTCATTCTTTCCTGTAAAAACCCAGTTTTTCTGCTTAGACAGCCACATGCCCTCTTTCATTTTGTTGAAAGTGCTAAACAAATCCGGGTTGTAACCATGATCCACGTAAAACCGGCGCTTGGCTGTGTCAATTTTTAGGAGAACAGTCGTTTGCTCAGAAGATGAGGGTTGCTTAGATAACAATACCTGCTCTTCTGCTGAAAATGGTCCTTCTACTTGTTGCCCGGGAATTTGTGAAGATGGGATGATTGGGAGTATAACAGTTGTCAATTCGATAGTATCCGGAAATACAAATTCCAAATCACTGATAAAACTATAATGCTGAGGGGCCCATTGGTGATAATCCTCGCGATAAGGAATGTGCCACAGACCCTTGGATTGGCTGTAAAGTCCTTCGGGAAGATTTCTGGCGATTATATCATAATCATTGCCCGGAATATACCGATCCATCTCAAGCGCTATGCGCTTTTTCTCGCGATGAACGATAGGGTATATTTTCAATTGGGCCATACCTAAGTGGGGTTGAGGAAAACGCCAAGTATTAACTTGTTAATGCAAGCCAAAATAGACAAAAAAAACAATTAACCCAAAATGTTTAAAAGCATAAATTCAGATATAGCGGATTTCTGTTGTGACGGTGGGACAAAGACAATTGGCTAATGGGAAGAAATGAAATTTGAACCGCTAAGCACAGCATCTCTTTGAGTCGTTGAGTAGTGCGGAAGTCAAGTTATGATCCTGCCATGAAGCAATGCAGCCTCTGGAAGATAAAAACCGATCATCCTTGTGGCTTAGTCGTTATAGTCCCAGGAAAAAACCCAATACAAGGCTGGGAAAGGAATAACGATTTTCATTTTGGAAGAAAGCAGTACGAAATAAATTATAAAAAAGGGATTGCCCGCATTAGGCAATCCCTTTTTCCTTTATCTGGATAACAATCTTATGCTTCACGCATCTGAATCAACAGACTCAAAATATCAACGCCTGCTTGTGCAACGGAGGTACCGGGACCAAAAATCCCAACCACACCGCAATCGTACAGGTACTGGTAATCCTGGTGAGGAATAACTCCTCCGGCGATGACCATGATGTCTTCGCGGCCCAGTTTTTTGAGCTCTTCGATGACTTGGGGAACAAGGGTCTTGTGACCGGCAGCCAGGGAAGAAACGCCTAATACATGCACATCGTTTTCAACGGCCTGTTTGGCAGCTTCGGCGGGCGTCTGGAACAAAGGGCCCATATCCACATCAAAACCTATGTCGGCATAACCGGTGGCTACCACTTTGGCGCCGCGGTCGTGACCATCCTGACCCATTTTGGCGATCATAATTCGGGGCTGACGGCCTTCTACCTCAGCAAACTGACGGGCCAGCGACTGTGCCTTTTCAAACACGCTGTCGTCACCAGCCTCTGAAGAATAAACTCCACTTATTGAACGTATCACAGCTTTATATCTTCCTACAACCGTTTCACATGCATAAGAAATCTCACCCAATGAAGCGCGCTTTTGAGCAGCATCCACAGCCAACTCCAGCAGGTTGCCCTTGCCGGTCTCCACACATTTGGTGATGGCCTTCAAGGCAGCTTGTACTTCTGCTTCGTTGCGCTCAGCTCTCAGTTTTTTCAGGCGCTCGATTTGTGACTTGCGGACCGCCGTATTATCGATGTCCAGGATGTCGATGGGATCTTCTTTTTCCAAGCGGAAACGGTTGGTACCCACAATCACCTGCTTGCCACTGTCAATTTTAGCCTGCGTACGGGCGGCAGCCTCTTCGATTTTCATTTTGGGCAATCCGGTTTCGATGGCTTTTGCCATACCGCCCATTTCTTCCACTTCCTCGATCAAAGCCCAGGCCTTTTCGGCCAGTTCTTTGGTCAGCAACTCCACATAATACGATCCGGCCCAGGGATCCACACCGCGACAAATCTGGGTTTCTTCCTGTAGATAAATCTGGGTGTTACGGGCAATACGTGCGGAGAAATCAGTGGGCAAAGCAATCGCCTCATCCAAAGCGTTGGTGTGCAAGGATTGGGTATGTCCCAAAGTCGCCGCCATAGCCTCAATGCAAGTACGACCCACATTGTTGAAGGGATCCTGCTCGGTGAGCGACCACCCCGAAGTCTGCGAGTGGGTACGCAGCGCCAGTGACTTGGCGTTCTTAGGATTGAATTTATTCACAATCTTGGCCCACAGCATACGCCCGGCCCGCATCTTGGCAATTTCCATGAAGTGGTTCATGCCCACGGCCCAGAAGAAGGACAAACGCGGTGCAAAAGAATCCACACTCATGCCGGCGTTCACACCTGCACGCAGGTA
Source organism: Marinilabiliaceae bacterium UBA5213 (assembly GCA_002412555.1). Taxonomy (GTDB): domain Bacteria; phylum Bacteroidota; class Bacteroidia; order Bacteroidales; family Marinilabiliaceae; genus Geofilum. The sequence goes on from DHVH01000242.1 coordinate 4,278, forward strand.
CTCCAGACCATCGGCCAGGGTATAAGCCAGTTCAATGTCAGCCGTCGCCCCAGCCTCTTGCATATGGTAGCCCGAGATGGAGATACTGTTGAACTTAGGCATGTTCTTAGAGGTGTACTCAAAGATGTCGGCAATTACCTTCATCGAAAATTCCGGCGGATAAATATAGGTGTTACGCACCATAAATTCCTTCAGAATGTCGTTCTGAATGGTACCTGCCATGTCTTCCAGCTTGCATCCCTGCTCGAGTCCGGCCACAATATAAAAAGCCAAAACTGGCAATACAGCACCGTTCATGGTCATGGAGACAGACATTTTATCCAAGGGAATACCATCGAACAAAACTTTCATATCCAGAATGGAGTCGATGGCCACACCGGCCTTACCCACATCACCCACAACGCGCTCGTGATCAGAATCGTAACCGCGGTGTGTGGCCAGGTCAAAGGCTACTGAAAGACCTTTTTGACCGGCTGCCAGGTTGCGGCGGTAAAAGGCGTTAGACTCTTCAGCGGTGGAAAATCCGGCATACTGACGGATGGTCCATGGACGCATGGCGTACATACCCGAATAAGGTCCACGCAGATAAGGAGGCAAACCTGCAGCATAGTTCAAATGCTCCATGCCGGCCAAATCCTCTTTGGTGTAAACAGGCTTAACGGGGATACGCTCTGGCGTAACCCAATCTTTTTTAATCCCGTTTTTCTTGGCCCAGTCAGCAGCATTAGCGCCACAAGGCTCTTTTTGAAAGGATATTTTTGAAAAATCCGGTTTCATATTATTTTCTTTTTTTCGCTGAGGGTTTGAACCCGTTAGCGATTAACTAAACTCCTAAAACATTATTAAACCCTTGCAGTGTCTCTAACACGTTGCTGCGGACATGCACAAAATGCGCGATGCCTTTGGACTTTAACTCGTCCATACAAGCAGGGGCACCGGCAACGACAAACTGGGCCTTGCCGTTGAGTTTTTCAAAGGCTGCAGGCGCAGCATTTGTGTATTCATCGTCGGAAGAACACAACACAACAATATCGGCTTTGGCTTTCAATGCGGCATCAACACCTTCTTCAACAGTAGCAAAACCCAGGTTATCGATGATTTCGTAACCGGCACAGCCGAAGAAGTTGGCAGAGAACTGAGAACGGGCCAAACGCATGGCCAGATTGCCATAGGTCAGCATGAATACTTTGGGACGTTTAGCAGATTTTTCAGTCGCTAAGCGCAAGGCCTCAAAGGCCTCTGCGCCTCTGAAAAGCTGAATGGGCTCCACATCGCCAACCTCGGCTTTGGGACGGCTAACCACCGCTGCCTCAATGGCATCGGCCATGGTTTCTGCCGCATTGGGATACTGATTGGTACCCAGGAATATTTCTTTGCGACTGGCAAAAGCCTTTGATTTCTCAGTGGCTGAAGCTTTAATCTGAGCTTGAATGGTTCCGGCTTTCAAAGCACTTAAGTAACCACCCTTTTCCTCTATCTCCACAAAAAGTTTCCAGGCCTCACGGGCGATGCTATCGGTCAAATTTTCGATGTAATAACTACCAGCACCCGGATCCACGATCATACTCAGGTAAGACTCTTCCTTCAGCAGCAACTGTTGGTTGCGGGCAATGCGCTCGCTAAAGTCGTTGGGCGTGCGGAAAACCTTGTCAAAAG
>DHVH01000056.1 GCA_002412555.1 Marinilabiliaceae bacterium UBA5213
AGGTCGTGCTCTACCAACTGAGCTATTTTCGCATTATTTATGTTTGCAATCCGGCTGACACCATCGTTTCGGCATCTCTGTCGTTTCCTTCCCGATTGCAGGTGCAAATATAACCCTTTTTTCTTTTCGCCAAACACTATCAAACAAAAAAATCACAAATTTATCACCCTTTTTTAACGGCCTTTGGACTTAATCGTCTAACATCTAAAAAATCAATTTCTTATAAAACCACCGATTGCATGTTTTCTTTTTAGAGCTGATATTTGTAATGATCAATTAAGGAATTTTGCCCCAAAGACGACCCCTGAGGGTAACAGTCTTCACAAAAGACTACAACCCCGCGATCTTTTTTATCTCATTGAGTTGATTCAGCGCGTCCATAGGAGTTAAATTGTTGATGTCTAGTCCAGCTATCCGGTCGCGTATCTGCTTCAAAACAGGGTCATCCAACTGGAAAAAACTTAGTTGAAAACCTTCCCTATGCTTGGCCAAATCACCAATTGGCTTGGACAATTGCCCTTTTCTATGCGTGTCTTCCAACTCTTTCAGAATATCATCGGCCCTTTTAACTACGCTTTTAGGCATACCTGCCATGCGCGCCACATGGATACCAAAGCTATGGTTACTGCCACCCTCGACCAGTTTCCGTAAAAAAATCACTTTGTTCTCGACCTCCTTAACCGACACATTATAATTCTTACAACGCTTATAGGTCTTGGCCATTTCATTCAGCTCATGGTAGTGGGTGGCAAAAAGCGTCTTGGCCAGCCCCTTTTTGCTTTCATGAATGTACTCCACAATGCTCCAGGCAATTGATATACCATCGTAGGTACTGGTGCCCCGTCCCAACTCATCAAAAAGCACGAGACTGCGATCCGAAATATTATTTAGGATACTGGCCGCCTCGTTCATCTCCACCATAAAGGTAGATTCTCCCTGTGAAATATTGTCCGACGCCCCAACCCGGGTAAATATTTTATCCACCAGCCCAATTCGAGCCGATTCTGCAGGCACAAAACTCCCCATCTGGGCCAATAGTACAATCAAGGCCGTTTGCCGCAGCAAGGCGCTCTTACCGGCCATGTTGGGTCCTGTGATGATGATGATCTGCTGACTGTTGTTATCCAGGTAAACATCATTCGGAATATATGACTCCCCAGGAAGCATTTGCTTTTCTATCACAGGGTGGCGACCAGCTTTGATATCGATCACGTCGCTGTCGTCCACCACTGGACGCACATAATTATTTTCCCGTGCCAGCACCGAAAAGCCAATTAGGCAATCGAGCCGCGCCAGCAACATGGCATTCACCTGAATGGCCGGTATAAACTCAGCAACGGCACTCATCAGATGCATATACAAAGCGGTTTCAATGCTTAAAATGCGCTCCTCAGCCCCCAAAATCTTGCTTTCGTATTCCTTGAGTTCTTCGGTGATGTAACGCTCGGCATTGACCAGCGTTTGTTTGCGGATCCAGTTATCGGGCACTTTGTCTTTATGCGTATTGCGCACTTCAATGTAATAGCCAAAAACGTTGTTAAAGGCTATTTTTAAGGAGGAAATACCCGTCCGCTCACTCTCCCGCTTTTGCAAATTATTGAGGTAATCCTTCCCCGAAAAGGCGATCTCGCGCAACTCGTCCAATTCACCGGAAATTCCGGGCCGAATCACCCCTCCTTTATTCAACTGAGCCGGCGGATCCGGCTCTATCTCCCGTTCTATACGATCGTGAATGGATGGACAGGCATTGAGCTGTTCACCCAAATGGTTCAACACCTCATTGTCGGCATCCTGACAGTACTGTTTTATTGGACCAATATTATTCAGGGCATTCCTAAGCTGCATCATTTCACGGGGCGACAAGCGACCGGCTGCCACTTTCGACACCAAACGCTCCAAATCGCCTACCGGCCGAAGATGCATTTCCAAAGCCTCTTTCAAATCAGGTTCCCTGAAAAAACACTCGACTGCCGTCTGCCGATCCTTAATGGGCTGCACATCTTTCAGTGGCAGAGACATCCAACGCTTAAGCAGGCGGCTGCCCATGGGTGTAACGGACCGGTCTACCACATCAATGAACGACCGGCCCCCTTCATTGACCGATTGAAACAGCTCCAGATTACGTATGGTAAATTTATCGAGCCAAACGTATTTTTCTTCTTCGATTCGGGACAGACTGGTGATATGGGCAATCTGATGGTGCTGCGTCAAATCTAAATACTGTAAAATAGCACCCGAAGCAATGATGCCTCTTTTGAGATTCTGTACGCCAAATCCTTTCAGGGATTTGGTATCAAAATGTTTTAAAAGACGATCCTTCGCTGAATCTTCGGTAAAAACCCAATCCTCCAAAGGATAACTGTAATGCCGCGTGCCAAATATCTCCTGATACTGTTGGCGCTTGGTTTTTTCATACAGCACCTCCTTGGGCTTGAAACCCGACAACAGTTTATCCAGGTGCTCAAAAGTACCCTCAGCGGTCAAAAACTCCCCGGTAGATAGATCCAGGAAAGCAATCCCTCCATATTTGGCTTCCAGGTGAACAGCTGCCAAAAAATTATTTTCCCTGTGCTCCAGAATGTTGTCATTGATAGACACTCCAGGTGTTACCAGCTCAGTTACTCCCCGCTTGACTATATTTTTAGTGGCCTTAGGATCTTCCAACTGGTCGCAAACCGCCACCCTTTCACCGGCACGCACCAACTTAGGCAGATAGGTATCCAGTGCATGATGGGGAAATCCGGCCAGCTCCACCGACTGGGCAGCGCCATTGGCCCGCTTGGTAAGTGTTATACCTAAAATACCTGACACCTTAATGGCATCATCCGAAAAAGTCTCATAAAAGTCACCCACTCTGAACAACAAGATGGCATCTGGATATTTATTCTTGATGCCGAAATATTGCTTCATAAGCGGTGTTTGCACGATCGAATCTTGTGAACCCATTATTCTGAAGGATATTATGCTGTATTCCAAAAAAGCTATAGTCACCAAGAGCCAACCCACCAGGATGGATATTGACTCCCTGATCTACAAAGATAAATCCAAATCACAGATTAGGAAATTTTGTATGGACAATCCGTTCCTTTCTGACTTTTAACAATAAAAAATTTGATTAATCATTGCGACTTTGTATTTTTAGGACAAATCAAGTAAATGTTACAGGAAAAATATCAACTAAAATAAATACATATGAAAGATTTGCTAAAGTATTTAGGCATATTTCTGGTGCTATTAGGAGTGGTTATCTTGGGCATTTATGCTTTTCAAAGCATGATTAACAATGTGCTTTTAGTTGTTGCGGGTCTTTTTTTAGTGGGCGGAGTATCACTTTATATCATCTTCAACCGAATTTTTGATTAAAGGTACTGAATCAATAGACCTTCCAAAGATCCTCCCTGCAGGTAGCCGTCAAATCAACATAAGTTTAATCCCTTCTGTTTTGACGGCTCCTGCCTTTTTATGCCTTTAAGTAGAAGTCGCGCGTAAGCGATAAATACGCTGCGGAATAATCATGCCGCCCGGTCACTTCCAGCACCATCTTTTCTTCGTTACAACCATCTGTCTCCTGTTGACTCCATACCGATAATATGCGTGTTACCGGTTTTTGAGGGGTTGGATAAACCAGCATGCGCCGGATCTCAAACAAGCCTACATTCACGGCCTGATCTGAAAAAATTGGATGGTTTTGTGCCGGAAGAATGATGGAAAATCGGCCCGCTGGCTTAAGCAGGCGCAAGACGCCTTCAAGGAGCTCACCATAGCTAAGCATTGAAGTGTGCCGGGCCACGCTCCGCGCTTCAGTTGACGATGGCTTAGAATTCATAAAATAAGGAGGATTGCTAACAATTAAATCATAATGACGTTTACCAGCCCGCGAAAATGGCCTGAAATCCTCATTGACCATTTGTATACGATCAGCCCAGGGTGATTGATGGACATTCTCTTTGGATTGCAACCAAGCCTCCTGATCTATCTCAACTCCGGTTATTTCAGCCGCTGGCGCCCTTTGTGCCAGCATTAAAGCCAGCAGGCCCGTTCCACTGCCTACATCCAAAATACTATGCGAAGTTTCGACCGGCGTCCACGCCCCCAGCAGCACTCCGTCGGTGCCGACTTTCATGGCGCATCTATCCTGAAAAACTGTAAAGCGCTTGAATTGAAAATATGCGTTAGCCATGCTTGCGTTATTGAGGGAGACTTTTTTCAAATACCCCCATTCCAAAAAGGGCATAATCATAAAATGCAGGATCTTCAGGTCGAAAAGATTTCAACCGAAGCGTCAATTCTTCTACCGCTCTCCAGTCGTCCTGATGGCGGTGCAAGAGACCGATATTACGTGCCACACGCCCTACATGCACATCCAATGGAATCATTAATTGAGCGGCATCTATTTGCCGCCATAAACCCAAATCAACGATCCCATCGCTACGCACCATCCATCGCAAAAACATATTAAGTCGTTTAGCTGAGGAACCTTTCAAAACATTGGCCACATGCTTTCCCGTTCGGTCCATCGGACTAAAGGATAAAAACAAAGTCCTAAAAGCCGACAAGGCATAAAAAACACTCTTTTCTTTTAAAAAGGCGTTGGTAAAGACCGTTTCGAGTCCCCCGTGATGCAGGTAAATTTCACGAAGCGCACTGATAAAGTATTGGCAGTCGGTGCCGTTAAAGGTACGGTATACAAAGAGCGACAGCTGTTGGAGTTCCTTTTCACTGGCCCCCTTTACAAAGGCATACGGCTGCATATCCATCCATTCCATTAAAAGCCGCGCCTTTTTAAGGATCATGGCTCGTTGTCCCCACGACAAGGTGGCCGTTATAAAGCCGCTTATCTCGCAATCTTCCTTGCGCGAAAACAAGTGCGGAATAGACACCGGATCTTTATCGATAAACCACCTCTGGTTGTAATAGGCCGCCTTTTCGTTCAGTAAGCGTTTTAATTGCTCGTCCAACCCACCAATCATTAAGAAACAATTAAGCCATCCACCATCTGAATGGTCCGGTCCGACTTAACAGCCAGATGTTCATCGTGCGTAACAATTACAAATGTTTGGTGAAACTGGTCGCGCAAGGACACAAACAAACCCATTAATTCTTCTTGATTTTTAGAATCCAGATTGCCGGAGGGTTCATCGGCAAAGATGACTAAAGGGTCATTAATGAGTGCCCTGGCTACCGCAACGCGTTGTTTTTCGCCCCCACTCAACTCGGCAGGCTTATGCTCCAGTCGCTGCGACAAGCCTAAAAAACCGAGCAGTTCCATTGCTTTCTTCTCAGCCTCACGTTTCGTTACACCACCAATAAAAGCCGGCAACAAACAATTCTCCAAAGCCGTAAATTCAGGCAACAACTGATGAAACTGAAAAACAAAACCAATGTGTTTGTTCCTGAAACGGGCCAACTGATTCTCCGACAGGGTATGAATGGCAGTGCCATCCACAAAAACCTCGCCCTGTGTGGGCCTGTCCAGCGATCCCAGAATTTGCAACAGGGTCGTTTTTCCGGCACCGCTGGCACCTAAAATAGAAACTATCTCACCAGAACCTATTGTTACATCAATGCCCTTAAGAACCTCCAAATCACCAAAAGATTTTCGTATGCCTTTGCCTTCAACCATTTCAATATATTTTCAAGTAGTATTATTCAATTCTTTGCCCCAAAAGGACCACTCCAACAATCGTCTTTTCTTTAATTAGAACTGCAGATTTTATAGGCTTTAGTAAGAAAGCGTCAAAGACAAGGCTTTCGAAGTTTTTGAAACCAAGGAATTTACTTTTCGTAAATGATTGTTTCAAAAACGAGAATAACAGTCTATCCCGATTTTTCGGGACAGTATTTGGCGTTTTCTTACAAAGACTAGTTATATAAAATATAAATATAAAGTATATAAAGTAAAAACAGCAAAGCCCCTTTCCACCGGGAAATAACCCCACGTGATAAAGGCAGCATAAATAAGAGTAGCAAAACAGCAAAACCAACACTGATTAGAAGGTCCTGAGACAACATTTCTTTATCGTTAACCTGTAAAGGACTAATTACAGCAGTAACCCCTAACACCGCCCAAATATTAAATATATTGGATCCAATAATGTTGCCCACCGATATATCGTTCTCCTTTCGGTAAAGCGCCATCATGGAAGTGGCCAGTTCAGGCACACTGGTACCAAAAGCCACAATAGAAATGCCAATAATTCGATCACTAACGCCCCAGCTAAGGGCTAATGAAGTGGCGCCTCTGACCAACCATTCGGCACCAAAATAGAGTCCTGCAATTGAAACAGCCACCCATAACAGCGCCTTCCAGACGGGCATGTCGGCCGGCAAGAATACTTCCTTGTTTTTGTGCGACTTTCGACGGGCCTTGTACACAGACCAAACAAGATACAAGCCCAATAAAATGAGGAAAACAACCCCTTCGCCCAATCCAATAACGCCGTTGTGGGCGAAAATCATCAGTAAAAAAGTGGCCATGATCATGACTGCCCAGTCGAACCAAACAGACCTGTTGCGCGTCAAAATAGGCATAACCAGGGCTACCAGACCTAAAATCAATCCAATATTGGCGATGTTTGAACCCACTACATTCCCAATGGCCAGATCTGGAACACCGTTAAAAGCCGCTTTTACACTTACAAACAACTCAGGGGCGGAAGTACCAAAAGCCACTACAGTCAGTCCAATGACCAGTGTGCTAATTTTAAAATGCCTGGATAAAGCAACACTGCCTTTAATGAGCCAATCTCCACTAAAGAACAGGAGAACAAAACCAGCTATCAACCAAACAATTGCCATTGAATTTTATTTTGCTTTTTACTTATTCTGGAGTATCCCGACCCAATGACGGGCGATCTTCTTTCGAATCAGGATCACCATCTAAGTCATCGATTGGCATAATTGCCTGTTGCGCTTCTTTGTTTGGCATGTCATCCTCCTGAGAAGATGTTTCCGGTTGATCCAATTTGTACATATCTGCTACAGCCTCAGAGGTAACCGCATCTGCATCGTGGTAAACGTCCTTGGCCATATCCCTGATTTCATGGCTGTTTTGTCGGATATTGTTCTCCATTTCAGCCAAATCCTCCCGGATTTCTTCTGCGCTCTGCGAAAACTCGCGCTTTATGTCATCAGCAGCTTTACGAAACTCATTCATCCCCTTACCCAGTCCGCGAGCCAAATCTGGAATCTTTTTTGACCCAAACAGCATAAGCACAACCAGAAATAAGAGCACAATCTCGCCCATCGAAATACCAAACAGAAAAAGTACCATATTATTCTCTTTTACGCAAAGATATAAAAGCCCACGGGATAAATTTTGAAACAAGACCGAATAATATACAAATTTAATTCCCAGGCGCACTTGCAAACAAACTTATCCTAAACAACCAAAGGGATTATCTTTTCAGATAATCCCTTTGGAAAATTTTTATAATGTATATCAAACTACTTAACAGCCTTCGCTTCATTAAGTGCTTCTTTCTTCTTCATGAAGTTAAAGGCAATGGGTGATGCGATAAAGATTGAAGAGTAAGTTCCTACAAACACACCCACAATCAATGCAAATACAAAGCCACGAATTACTTCACTTCCAAAGATGAAGATAACCAGTAACACAACCAGCGTAGTCATAGAGGTATTAATGGTACGACTAATGGTTGAATTGATGGCCAGGTTAAACACCTCAATTGTTTTCCGTTTGGGATAAAGCAAACGATACTCACGAATACGGTCAAACACCACCACCGTATCGTTGATTGAATAACCAATAACCGTCAAAATAGCTGCAATAAATGCCTGGTCAATTTCCATGGCAAAAGGCATAATGCTATAGAACAATGAGAAGATACCCAATACAACCAAAACATCATGAATGACTGCTCCAATGGCACCTAGACCCAACTGCCATGTTCGGAAACGAATCAGGATATAAAGGAAGATAACCAGTAAAGAAAAGAATAGAGCGTAACCAGCTTTAGTCCTGATATCGGTGGCCACTGTGGGACCAACTTTCTGAGAACTCATCTGATAATCCGTTAAATAAACCTCCCTGGAAGTACCTTCGGGTAAAAAGGGTTGAATCCCGGCAAATAATGCTTCTTCAACCATTTTGTCTGCAGCATCCTCGGTATCGTCCACCAAATAGTTGGTAGCAATCCGGATCTGATTGGCCGTTCCAAAAGTTTTCACCTCGGTATTGGCACCTTCAAAAGCCTCTGACATGGAAGCAGACACATCGGTAGTATTGACCGGTTCATCGAAACGTACCACATAAGTGCGTCCACCAGTAAAGTCAATACCTTGTTTTAAGCCCCGTGTTGCCAGTGAGCCAATAGCAATAACAATGAAGACTAAGGAGACAATGAAAAAAGTCTTGCGCTTTTCCATGAAGCCAATCCTTAACTTGGTAAACAAATTCTCGGTCCATTTAGACCCGAATGTGATGTCCACTTTGGAATCAAGCAGTGCTTCATAAATCAGACGTGTAATAAATATCGCCGAGAAAAATGAAGTGGCAATACCAATCATCAGAGTAGTTGCAAAACCTTTAATAGGTCCTGTCCCGAATAAGAACAGAATCAAACCGGTAAGGAAAGTCGTTACGTTGGCATCAATGATAGCAGAGAAAGCATTTTTATAACCATCCGCAATGGCCAGTCGCAAACCTTTTCCGGCACGCAGTTCTTCACGTATGCGTTCATAAATAAGTACGTTGGCATCTACCGACATACCGATGGTTAAAACAATACCGGCAATACCAGGCAATGTTAACACGGCATTAAATGCCGCCAACACACCCATTACAAAGAACATATTTGAAATAAGGGCAATGTCGGCAACAATACCGGCTTTCATACCATAGTAAATGATCATATAAATAAGCACCACTACAAAGGCCCAGATAAATGAACGTAAACCGGCATCAACGGCTTCCTGTCCCAATGATGGACCTACAACGGTATCTTCTACAATGCGGGCAGGAGCAGGCAACTTACCTGAATTAAGAATGGTTGCAAGGTCTTTCGCTTCTTCGGGACTAAAATTTCCGGTAATAGAACTTTGTCCCCCACGAATTTCATTTTGAACTGTGGGGAAGCTATAGACATACCCATCCAAAACAATGGCAATGGATTTTCCCACGTTGGCCTTGGTCAAGCGGGCCCAGGTCTTGGCACCTTCGCTGTTCATCGACATTTCAATCTCAAAGGATCCATTGGGACTAACACGGTCATTGGCATTGGAAATGGCATCTCCCTCCAATGGAGGACGGCCATCATGACTGGTTGAACGAATAGCTATTAACTGGTAGTAACTTTCACGTGTTTCAGGAACACCATAATACTGCAAATCTCCCATTGGTATAGGCTTAACAGTCCAGTGTAAACGTAAATCACGCGGCAATACTGCGCGCACCTGATCCATATTCAACCAGGTATCAATCTGCGCCATATTTCTTCCGGCGGCAACTCCAACTACGGGGCCTTCAGCTCTACCGGATGGAAGCAATAAAGCAAACAGCGAACGAATACCTTCTTCGGCTACCTCTACAGAATCTCCCTCAAGCTCGCTTAGCAAACCTAACTCATCTTCTTCAACAGCCGATTCTGTGGTCTCAGCCACTTCTTCCGTTACTTCAGATACTTCCTCAGCAGCTGCAGCAGGCCGTTGTCCTTGTTCTATGCGACCTATAATTTCATTGGCCTGCGCCAATGAATTAAAAACTTCTTCATTATTGTAAGTTTCCCAGAACTCCAAACTGGCAGATCCTTTCAAAAGATTTCTGACACGCTCAGGTTCTGTTACACCTGGCAATTCGATCAATACCTGACCGTCCTTCTGTAAACGTTGTACGTTGGGCTGAACCACTCCAAAGCGGTCAATCCGCGTACGTATAATGTTAAAAGCATTATCAATGGCAGAACGGGATTCTGTACGTAAAACTTCCAAAACTTCATCGTTGGATGAATCGTATTTAACTTTATCGCGCAGCTCTACAGTATTAAAAATAGCAGCCAGACTACCATTGGGAGCAACATCTTCAAAAGCCTCCCCAAAAAGGGAAACAAAATCACGTGTAGAATTCTTTTCACGCTCCTCAGCCAGAGCAATGGCATTTTGGAAATTCTCATCCTGGTTGTAATTGGACAAAGCCTGAACAATATCCGAAACTTTAACCTCAAGGATAAGGTTCATACCTCCTTTAAGGTCAAGACCGAAATTGATCTCTCTGTTTTTACAGTCCATATAAGTATATTTCCTTATCCCCAGAAAATTATACACTGGCTCATGGGCCATGGAATCCAGATATTGCACTTCATACTGACGAATGACTTCAGGTGCAGCGTCTGATCCGGCACGCATTTCGGCATACTCAGTAGCACGATTTTCAACCTTATGGGTGTAAAAGGTGAAAATCAACTGGTATAAACTCACTAGTGCCAAAAGGATGGCAAATAGTCTGATCGCTCCTTTGTTTTGCATTTGATTATTCTTTTATCTATTCAAAATCTATATTTCAATGGTTTTCACAATCGCGCAAATATATTCATTTTTTTTCTAAATCCTACCTGACAGCGACTAAGAATGAGCTTCCTTTTTTATTTCACGTCCACCAGTTAAATAGGCAACTACTATGGATGTAAATAACAAAATAAGAACTGGGTAAAGATAGATGATCCAGCCCGGCGTGAAAGCAACTTTAAATCCGGATAGCCATAAATGAAGTAAAAAAGAAGATAAAGGTAAGGCTAAAGCCATACCAAAAAGTACGTACATCCAATAACCGCGTAACCCATAGGCCAACAACCGGAAAAAGGGTGCAGCTAATATTGAACGAATGAAAATATTCTTTTGGTGGTATTGCACTACGAATGCTGCCATGCCAATTTTTCCAAAAACGGTTAGTATAATTGCCAACACCGAAAACATAGCTGCAATATTGGCAAATCTGCGCTCTTCAGAATAAAAGCCTGATTTAATTTCAGAAAGGGCCTTTAACTTGATGGCCCTGTCGGGAACTTCTCTGGACCAAACCCGGTGTACCTCCTCAACTCCCTGTTCAAAAGCATGGGTGTCGAAGCTGATAATCATGTGTTCGGCCCGGTTGGAAGAGGTCTCGGGAAGAAATACCATGGGACGCGCAGCTTCTTTAACTCCAGCAAAGGCCATATCTTTTACAACCCCTGCCACATTAAAAAAATAAGTCTCTCCTGCACTTCTACCACCAACCAATTCCAGAGCCTGCTGCTTGTTTTCATAATACCCCAGAAAACGGGCGGCAGACGCGTTAAGAACCACCTTTGAAGCTTTAAGACCATCATTTTCTGCCCACACCTCACCATCAACAAATTCTGCACCAACGGCCTCAAAATAACCAGCGTCTACGTAGTTGACAGCTAATAAAACCACTTGGGAGCTGTCACCCGACTGCCTAAAAGAAATGACGCTGGGATCATCACCAGGGACATATTCAGCCAGACCAACAGCTTTAACCAATCCGCTTATTTCAAGCGCTTCCCGGATTTTCTGCAAACCATCACGATCCATAGCTCCCCACTCCAAGGCAATGGCATCCTCCTCCTCAAAACCATGTGGAGCCTCCTCTAAAAAGCGCAACTGCGCATACATACCAATGCTCAAAACAATCAGACAAATTGACAGCACTACTTGTGAGGATACCAAAACACCGCGAATAACGACCCCCCACTTCTTAACTTTCATGGCGCCATTAATGGCCAAATGAGGTTTTAATCCGCTAAAAAACATGGCCGGATAGCTTCCCGACAAAACCCCTAACAGCATGGTGATAACCAGAATCCATATGGTATCGGGCTGCTGAATAAAGCCTGTCGAAGTCATTTCTATCCCAAACATCAGGTTGAACCCGGGCATTAACAATTCAACCAAGACCAAGGCCACAAACAAGGCAATAAACGAATAAACTACCGCTTCAGTTAAAAACTGGTAGACTAAAAATCGGCGCCCGGCGCCAAAATATTTTCTTACAGCCACCTCTTTGTAGCGACGAGACGCCTTGGCCGTTGTTAAGTTCATGAAATTAATGGCCGTTATCAGCAGGATAAAAAAGGCAATGGCCGTAAAAATCATAATATAAACGGGATTGGCCACAGTACCCATCTCATTTTCCACCTCTGAATACAAATGAATATCGTGTATGGGTTGGATCCCAAAATTCAAATAGATGTTTCCGGGTGCCTGATCGGTCAATCTAAATGAAGCGGCTATTTGTGCATTCACCTTTTGCACTGCTTCCAGGGACAATTGTTTGAGCACCTCTGAGGATGCACCAGTTTCGCTGAGTTTAAAGTAGGTATAAGAATTAAGGTATAACCAGTTGTCTAACATGCCTGCGTGTGGCAAAGTGGGATCTTTTCGCATACCACCTTCTACCTGAAGCCAATTACCAACAAAATCAAATTTCAGATGTGAGTTAGCAGGCACATCCTCTACCATACCTGTAACCACATACTCAAGTCCATTTTCCAATGTCAATTTCTCCCCTAAGGGATTGCGCTGGCCAAACAACCTTTGCGCAGCCGAAAAAGTAATAACCACCGAATTACTATCGTTCAGAACCCCTTCCCGCTCCCCCAGGAGAAAGGGCAAATCAAACACCTCAAAAAAATGGGCATCAGCATAATAAAAATAGGATTCGAGCGATTGAATATAAGCACTGGAGACCAGCTTTCGGTTTCCAGGTACCAGATTTGTAGCCAGGGAAACGCCGTCCAGTTTTTGTAACGCCTCACATAATGGTAGCGGGGTTACTGCACTCCTGATTTTTTCCTCCCCAATTTCTCCATAAGAATAAACCCGGTATATCTGAGATGAATCCGACCAATGACGATCGTAATTCGATTCATAATAAACATATATCAAAACCAACAAACTCATGGCCATGCCTATTGACAAACCCAAAAGAGTCAACAAAGAGAAGCCACTGTGCAAAATAATGGTCCTGAAAAATGTTTTTATGAAATTTAAAAATCGCATGGAATCGTTATTAATCCTTACCTTTTAATTACCTTTTTGAGCCATATCCGTTACCACATGACCATCGAAGAGTTGTATAATTCGCTGCGTTTTTTGTGCATCAGACACGGAATTGGTGAAAACAACCACAGTAGTTCCTGACTCATTCACTTCGGATAATAATTCTAAAATTTCATTTCCACCGGTGGAATTCAAATTTCCGGTAGGTTCATCAGCCAACAATAAAGGAGGATTATAAACAGTTGCCCTTGCCAAAGCTGTTATCTGTTGTTGAAGTCCCGTCAGTTGCCGGGGAAAACTTTTGCGAATATGCTCGAGCTTAAACCTGTGTAAGGATTTCTCAACCATTTCCTTTCTGCTCCTGCGGGAAATATCCATATACAGCAAGGGCAGCTCAATGTTTTCGACCACCGTCAATTCATCCACCAGATTAAACTGTCGGAAAACATAGCCAATGCGACCCCGACGAAGTTTCATCCGGTGCTTATCGTCCAGAGTGCTCACCTCTCGCCCCATAAAGAAAATTTCTCCTTCATCGGGTTGATCCAATAAGCCCATAATATCAAATAGCGTTGATTTGCCGCTCCCTGAGGGACCGGCAATGGCAACATACTCGCCCTCACCAATATCAATATTGACGTTGATAAGTACCGGTGTTTGCACCTCCTGACTTCTGTAGCCTTTAACTAAATCGCGGGTATGAATCATATAAAACTGTTCAAAATCGTACATCTTGTGTCCGGAAACGGACATGTTTCAAACTACCTTATCCCTGTCGCTCGCTCAAACAATAATTCAAAATAAGTCACATACAGGTCATTTGCAATAACTTAACCAACACCCCTACCCCTGCAACAAACAATAAAATGAAAGACGGCCTGATTTATGCTAAACATGAAATCAGAAACCATGCCACCACTCATACAGTACTGATTTATAACTGATTAAAAATAACTGCACGACCTCGTACAGTTAGGTGTCAAATTAAAGTATATTTTTTCTTAAATTTGAAAAAAAGAGATCGAATTATGGCAGAAAAAAATGGACGTATATTGGCTGTGGATGACAACGCAGACATCCTTTTTGCTTTAAAAATGCTTTTAAAACCTCATTTTGAGGTCATTCGGACTGAAACCAATCCTGAACGCATCCCTCAGCACATGGCTGAAGAGGATTTTGATGTCATTTTGCTGGATATGAATTTCAACAAAGATGCCATAAGCGGGAAGGAAGGCTATAACTGGTTGAGCAAAATTCTCGAAATAGATCCCGGCGCCATCGTTCTTTTTATAACAGCTTATGGCGATGTGGAAAAATCAGTTAGAGCCATCAAGGCAGGTGCCACTGACTTTATCATTAAGCCCTGGCAAAATGAGAAGTTGTTGGCCACGATCTGGTCGGCCATGAAATTGAAAAAATCGCAAAAAGAAGTATCCAATCTTCGGGAAAGACAGAAAGAGATCAATACCCTAATGGATCAGCCTTTTGCCGACTTCATAGGGGTTAGTGCCGGTATGCAAAGGGTCTTCAAAACCATTCAGAAAGTAGCCGGCACCGATGCCAATATACTGATTCTTGGTGAAAATGGAACAGGAAAAGAACTGGTAGCGCGCGCCCTCCACCGCTACTCACTGCGTAACAATGAAACTTTTATCAGCGTTGACCTTGGCGCATTAAGCGAATCTCTTTTTGAAAGCGAACTATTTGGTCACATGAAGGGGGCCTTTACAGATGCCAAAGCTGATCGGCCGGGACGCTTTGAATTGGCCTCCGGAGGCACTTTGTTTTTAGATGAAATTGGCAACCTCTCCTTACCCCTGCAAGCCAAATTGCTGACAGTGCTTGAGCGGCGCGAAGTCACACGGGTGGGTGCCAACAGGCCAACTCCCATAGATATACGCCTGATTAGTGCTACCAATATGGGCATTAAACAAATGGCTGCAGAAGGAGATTTTAGGCAAGATTTGCTGTACCGCATTAACACGGTGGAGATTGACCTTCCTCCATTGCGCGAAAGACCAGAAGACATTCCCTTGCTGGCGCAGCACTTCCTTAAAATATATGCGAAAAAATACAACAGCCAGGTGTCTAAATTAAGTGCTTCAGTCATTAAAAAACTGACAGATTATCCCTGGCCTGGCAATGTAAGAGAGTTTCAGCATGTCATTGAGAGAACCATCATTATGAGCGACAGTGCGACCCTTACGGAGCACGACTTTCAATTGAGCGCCCAAGGTCAGGCCACCGAGGGCTTTGATCTGGACACCTACAATTTGGATGAAGTGGAGAGAATCATTATTGAGAAGGTATTGAGAAATAACCAGGGCAATGTATCCAAGGCAGCCTCCGAATTAGGCCTTACCAGAACATCACTCTATAGAAGACTCGAAAAACATGGCCTTTAACAGTTTCAGGTTTAATCTTATTTTCAGAATCGTCCTGTTAACAGCAACGCTGTTTATTTTTGTGTTTTTACTGGCCAACACACAATTGGCCTTTACAATGGTACTTTTTGTTGCCCTGGCCATTGTCCAAATTATATTGCTAATAAAAC
>DHVH01000064.1 GCA_002412555.1 Marinilabiliaceae bacterium UBA5213
GACATAGATGAAAAAAACCGGCCCTTCAGTGGCGTTTACGGGGGCATAATAACCCTGACCTTAAAAGGTCCTGTAGAAGACAACATCAAAAGATGGATTACCAATCCCGGACTCAAAAAGGACGGACAAATACGTCTGTATCCCAACAACAACATGCCCGAAGAGGGGGCATATACCACCATGGTTTTTAAGGATGCCAAATGCACCCTCTATAAAAAAGAAATCACCGACAAAGAAGAGGGCTACAATACCATCCTTGGGATTGTGCCCGCCTCCATAGTAATTGGCAACGAAATCTTTGAACGTAAATAATTACCCATAACCCCCAATAACCCAACACCAATGACCAACAAATACTACAAAACGCCACTCAAACTAAAGGCCTTTTTCGAGGACAATAACACCCAGCTGGCCCATTGTTCTTTATTGGAATCCATCGACCAAAACATAGAGCTGATACTGACTACTTGTCCCGGAGAGCACGGCTTCAACGCCGACTTTGGCTGCAAAATATGGGACATGGATTTTGAGCGCGTACTATCCAGAAGCAAATGGGAAGAATCCTTTACGGCGCATATTGAAGAAGCCGTCAAAGAAAATGAAAAGCGCCTGACCAACGTGAAGGTCAAAATACGCATGAAAGATGTGCAGTGGGAAGACGGCATCACCCAAACCACCACCATACGCAAAAAAGTCGATGTCATCATACTGGGCAATATTGAAGAGAGCGGTCAAAACTGCGGATTCAAATATTCCCTGTTTATGGGCCCACTCGCTTCTGACTAAACAAACACTGAAGAAAACCTTACTAACCAATTGTCAAATATGAACCAATACAGCTATACCAAAGAAAACATCAAAAACAGGATGTACAAAAGGGCCGCAGCCCTTTGGGATATAAGGGATGTGGACAATCTGGATCCCATCGTCAAACTCATGATTGAATCACTGGCCAGTGAAGTTTTTGGGTTGTCGGGAGAAATGCAGGACATGGAAGGACGCCTGCTTAGCAAAATGGCCAAAGAGCTCATCCCCACAGCCATGGCTACCGCCATGCCTGCCCATGCCATTATTCATGCGACCGCCACCGTCCATGAAACGCTCATCGACAGCAGAACCGAGTTTCATTATAAGAACCCCGCCTTCATGCAAAAACACAGCCTTAAAAGGCTTGTGTTTACGCCCGTCGTCAATACCAAACTCGTTAATGCAAAAATCGAATACTTCATCGCCGATGGAGATATTTATGCCCTCAATGCCAAAATGATGAAAGACAAGGTGGCACGTCCCACCGACAAGTCGCCCCTGTTCAACAACAGCATCTGGATAGGCCTAAACATCCCGAAGGAGGTCAAGTCGCTCAACAACCTCTCCTTCTATTTTGATTTTCCCTACATCGAAAATAAGGAAAACTACTTCCACCTCCTGCCCTACACCAGATGGTCGCTCAACAACCAGCCCCTGACAACAGACGCAGGGATATTCATAGCCCGGGCGGAGGACGAAGACAGTGACCGGGCATTTCTGGACAGCTATGACATCCTCACCAAGATCAACAAAGACATTGCCGCCTTATACAATCAGAGGTACGTAACCGTTAGCGAGCCCATCGACAACCTCAGCAGTAACAAAGCCACCCTGCCAAACGAAGTAGCCCATTTGTACGCTGCCGATATGAAAGAGGCCATAGAAACGCCCCTGATCTGGATCAAAGTAGAATTCCCCCCCTACTACACCAACCAGGTCATCAGTGAAGCCTTTGTCAGCTGTAATGCCATTCCAACAGCCAACATCTACCTTCAACATACCGAACGCCGCATTGATCAGCTCAACACCATCATTCCCTTGCCAAAAGATAAAAATGAGGCCCTGCTCACCATCGATCAGGTATCCGATGAAAACGGCAAGATATACTTTGAAGAACAATCCAAAGGCTACCACGAGTCGGTTAACGGCACCTATGCCATTCGTCGTGGCGGCGCCGAAAGGTTTAACAGCGCAGATGCCCATCAGTTTTTAACCCGACTGCTGGATTTGCTGCGCGATGAAAGTGTGGCATTTACCAATGTGGAAAGAGACACGCTGGACGAAAACACCATTAATATGATCAAGCAGATCAACCATCTGGAGCACAAAATAAATCTGCGCGACGATAAAGAAGAAGTGCCGAATTACCTGATCATCGATCATAAAGAAACAGAGCCCGTAATGGTAAGGTCCAGATTCTGGCTGACCAACGGGCCCATAGGCAATGGACTCAACGCCGCTGAACCCTTGAGCTATAACGATTACGACGACATCAACACTACCGGCATCATGTTTCTTTCAGCCACCAAGGGCGGCAAAGATGCCCCCGATGAAGTAGCCAAAACCCGCATGTTTAAAAACGTTTTGATATCCAAAGGCTCCATCTACTCCACCGAGGACATCTCCTCCTATTGCCTGGCGCACTACGGCCACATCATTACCAAAGTAGATGTAAAAAAAGGCTACGACATAGGAACGGTGCCGGGTGAAGGCCTCATCAGCACCATAGATATCTATCTGAAATTAAAACCCAATATTGATGTAGACGAACAAAACGAAGTCCGCTACAACCTCATCTCAGGTCTCAAATACAATGCGCCCGACGATTTCAATTTCAGATTGTTCATTGGCCAATCAACCCTTAACGCTAACATAAACGCATAATCATGTCCGAAATCCTAAACATGGTGAACACCACCATCCACATCAGCGGGGAAGCCTGCGATTTTGAAACACTCACGCTTCGGCAGTCCATGAGCGGCCACCACACCTTCAACCTACTGGTTAACTTCAAACCCAACAAACCCAGTCTGTGGACCGTCACCCCCGAGACCGTCTTTGAGCAGCTGGGCGAGACCGT
>DHVH01000096.1 GCA_002412555.1 Marinilabiliaceae bacterium UBA5213
TCATTCTGGTGCTAATGATTATCACCGTATTGGCCAAACTCTTTCCAGTAGTGCCAATATGGGAGATGGCCGATCTCGGGGAAATCCCTGATTCACTTGAACCACATCCAATTGCTGAAAGCTCTATGAGTGATGAAACTGCTATCAAATCCAATCCCAATGAATAGATATCCCCTACTTCAACACGCGCCTATGAGATGGTCTGTTACCCTATTAATAGGGTTCCTCGTCTTGAACTATGGAAGTTTAATTGCTCAGGAAACCTGGGATGTTCCTGAAGAAAGAGCCAGTCGTCTGAGTCCTTTCGAGTTCACCGACTCCATACACCGACAAGGTGCTATTCACTATTCGGTCAACTGTGCCTCCTGCCACGGAACCCCGGGGCAGGGCAATTTTGAGCGACTGGATCCGCTGCCTGCTGACCCTGCCACTGCCGGATTTCAGGAGAACACGGATGGTGAAATGTATTATAAGGTGAGTGAAGGCCGAGGATTAATGCCTTCCTTTAAAAATGTATTATCTGCTGAAGAGATTTGGGAGGTGGTTGGTTACTTGCGGACCTTCAATCCCGACTATGTGCAAGAGGTGAGGCCAACAGCGGAGCTGTCGGCCTATGGCGGCACAGTTGAGCTGTTAATGGCCTATCTGGCTGATGAGCAAAAAATTCAGGTCGTGGCCCTAGGCACACGCAACGGCGAAACCCAGCCCATTGAAGCAGCGGAGGTGGCCCTTCGGGTCAAGCGGTACTTTGGGGACATGATGCTGGACGAGACACGGTTCACCAACCAGCAGGGCATGGTGGAGTTTGACGCTCCGCAAGATCTGCCCGGGGACGAAAATGGCAACCTGGGTCTGTCAGCCCAACTGGTCAATCAGGAAATGTTTGGCGTGTCTCAGGCAGACACCACACTGGCAGCAGGCAAATCGTTCATACCCATCAGTTTAACCCGCGAACGTGCCATGTGGAATGTGGTTCAAAAGGCGCCCATCTGGTTACTTTTAGCTTATTCTTTATCGGTACTCATCGCCTGGGGCATTATTTTTTATATCCTCTTTCAACTGAAGAAAATATTCGACATAGGTGCTGAATTAGAATCAAAATAAATCACTTAAAACTGAAGCTATGAACAATTTCACAACGCTGGGGCGCATTCTTTTTGCCATTCCTTTTGGTTTATTTGGTATCAATCATTTGTTTTTATACGACTGGTATGTGGGTAACTTCACTTCCTTTTTACCCATTGGACCCTTTTCAGTAGTCACAACAGGCATCATCATGATATTGGTCAGTATCAGCATCATTACCAAAAAATACATCACACTTTCAACGCAGGTATTGGCAGTCATGCTCTTAATATTCATAGCTGCCATACACATTCCGCACCTCATTAATGGTGAAGACACGACCATGGTTACCATTACCCTTTTAAAGGATATTTCCCTGATTGGTGGCTCACTCATGATATCGGGCATGTGTTCTAAAGAGGACAGTCAAAATACAACAACCAAAAATTAATCATTTTCCCATGAAACATTTTGCATTAACCCTGGGACTAATTTCATTCGTGTCCTTCAGTCACGCCCAAAAGCCAGCTGAAGATCAAATCGAGATTGGCGTTTATGAAAAACTGGGAGAAACCATCCCTTTGGACCTCACCTTTATTAATGAAGATGACGAGGAGGTGACACTGGGCTCGTTAATAGACAAGCCCACCGTACTGTCTTTCGTTTATTTTGACTGCCCCGGTATGTGCAGCCCCTTGCTTGCTGGCATCTCTGAGGTGGTAGGCAAAATGGATATGGAGCTGGGCAAGGATTACCAGGTCATCACCATTAGCTTCAACACCAATGACACCCCTGAAAAAGCCCGTACCAAGAAGGTGAATTTTGTGCAAAACATCAGCCAGGATTACCGGGAACACTGGATATATCTGACCGGTGAAGAGGAGAACATCAAAGCCATCACCTCTGCCGTTGGTTTTAAATACAAACCCATTGGCTTTGATTTTGCGCACCCTTCCATCATTACGGTGCTGAGTCCCGAAGGCAAGATCACCCGCTATTTATACGGCATCGAATTTTTACCCTTCGACCTAAAACTGGCCGTTATCGAGGCTCAGAAAGGTTTATCCATGCCAACCATTAACAGGGTTATCGACTTTTGCTTTGCCTACGATCCGATTGAGAAATCTTACGGACTACAGGTGACAAAAGTAGTTGGCATACTTACCCTTTTCATCTTGCTGAGTGTCTTTGTGGCTCTGCTCATAAAAGGACGCAGTCGAACATCCATAGCAGCTAAAAACGAATAATTATGCGCAGCGCAGAAAAATACACCCACATCAGCTATCTGGAGCATGAGGGAAAGTACAAAGGAATCTGGTCGTGGCTCCTTTCTACCGACCATAAAAAAATCGGACTCCTGTACCTCTATTCTATCGCCTTCTTTTTTGTGGTAGCAGCCATTTTGGGATTACTCCTAAGACTAGAGCTCATAGCGCCCGGTCCAACCATCATGGGTGCCCAAATGTACAATGGCCTGTTTACGCTCCACGGTATCATCATGGTCTTTATTGTGGTGATACCTGGACTGGGAGCTGTATTCGGCAACTTTTTCCTCCCCATTATGATTGGGGCCAAGGACGTGGCCTTTCCTCGATTGAATTTACTTTCGTGGTACGTATTTATCATCGGCGCCCTGCTGGGCGTAGCTTCCCAGTTTGCCGGTGATGGACCACCAGATACCGGATGGACCTTTTACGTACCCTA
Source organism: Marinilabiliaceae bacterium UBA5213 (assembly GCA_002412555.1). Classification (GTDB taxonomy): domain Bacteria; phylum Bacteroidota; class Bacteroidia; order Bacteroidales; family Marinilabiliaceae; genus Geofilum. The sequence goes on from DHVH01000096.1 coordinate 2,770, forward strand.
CAGCGCACAATCTGCCACCAATGTGATTTTTGCCTTAACGGCAGCCTTCGTTTTGGGATTTTCCTCCATATTAACAGGTATCAACTTTATTGTCACCATTCACCGCATGCGGGCACCGGGTATGGGTTGGTTTAAGATGCCTTTGTTTCCCTGGTCGCTCTACGCTACTGCATGGATTCAGGTATTGGCCACCCCCATCATTGGTATTACCCTGTTAATGGTAATTGCTGAGCGAACGCTCAATATCGGCTTTTTTGATCCGGCGTTGGGTGGTGACCCCTTACTGTTTCAACACCTGTTCTGGATTTACTCTCACCCGGCCGTCTATATCATGATATTACCTGCGATGGGTGTGGTAACAGAGATCTTTCCCACCTTCAGTCAAAAGCCGGTTTTTGGCTACGGCGCCATTGTCGTTTCGAGTTTGGCCATCGCCTTTGTCGGTTATTTTGTCTGGGGTCACCACATGTTTACCTCAGGCATCAGCTACTGGTCCAGGTGGTTTTTCTCCTTCCTCTCCTTTGTCGTTGCCATCCCCAGTGCCATCAAGGTCTTCAACTGGATTTCGACCATGTACGGAGGGTCCATTGACCTGAAACCGCCACTGCTATATGCCATTTCATTTATTTTCCTGTTCATGATTGGTGGGTTTACCGGACTAACATTGGGCGCCTTGGCGACCAATGTGCACCTCCACGACACCTCTTTTGTGGTAGCCCATTTTCATTACATTATATTCGGAGGCATGGGTTTTGCCTTTTTCGCGGGCATCCATTATTGGTACCCCAAGATGTACGGACGAATGTACAATATCAGACTGGCCAATATTGCCTGGGGGGTACTGTTTACAGGCTTCAACCTGCTGTATTTTCCCTTGTTCATCATTGGTTTACAAGGAATGCCTCGCAGATACTTCGATTACCTGCCGCAGTTTCATGCCGGGCATTTTATATCCACCATTGGCGCCATCATCCTCATCATTGGTATTTTTATGATGATGTACAACCTCATCTATTACCGTCACCGAGGTCCTGTAGCACCGTCCAACCCATGGAAGGGCGTTACCCTTGAGTGGCAGATTGAATCACCCCCGACCCATGAAAATTTTGATGTTATTCCGGAGATAAAGCACCCTCCGTATCTGTTTAAAAAAGAGCCTCAAACCTGAGAATTATGACTAACACCAACAGCCATGCGCACCCTGTGGACAATGAAGCCGGGAAACTGGGAATGTGGATCTTCCTCTTCACTGAACTGTTTCTATTTGGGGGACTGTTCTTAGTATATGCGGTATTCAGAGCTAAATACAGCGAGGGGTTTCACTCGGGTGCCAATGATTTGAATGCCATGGTAGGCACCATTAACACTGTTGTGCTGCTGGTAAGCAGTATGACGGTGGCCATGTCCATCACTGCCATTCAAAAGGGCAGTAATAAAAAGGCCATCCTTTTCTTGCTTTCGACCATTGTGCTGGCCCTTGTTTTTATGGTTAACAAATATTTTGAATGGGTTCATAAATTTGAGTTAAACCTATTTCCTGGATCGCTAGCCCTTCAATCGCTGGAACGGGGCGAACTTATGTTTTTCAGTCTGTATTACATGATGACGGGTCTGCATGCCCTGCACGTTATTATCGGCTTAACTTTATTGGTCATTTGCATTTTTCAGATAAAAGCAGGCAATACGCACAAGGGACAATACCTTTTGCTGGAGAACAGCGGACTGTATTGGCACTTGGTGGATCTTATCTGGATTTTCCTTTTCCCCTTGCTCTATTTGTTAACTTAATTGTTTTGTCATGGATCAACACAAAGCTCATATTTCAAGCTATTTATCACATGGCTGGGTTCTCACATCCTTACTTATACTAACCCTGATAACGGTCTTATTGACGTGGCTCGATTTAGGCGCCTTTACCATTGCTGTAACATTACTGGTAGCCTCGATTAAAGCAAGCATTGTACTAACCTGGTTCATGCACCTGAAGTTTGAAAGTGCTTTTACCAGATGGATCGTTGTAGGCACGTTTGCACTATTTATCCTCATATTGATTGTTACATTTTTCGATTACTCATTCAGATAGCATAGCTTGAAAATAGCATTATAAACAAGCAATAATCGGTCTTTGATAAGAAAGCGTCAAAGACAAGGTAAACTTATAAAAGAGAAGATATGTTTGGAGGAGCTTCCAGTTTCGCTGAAGGTGTAGACAATGCATTTGTATTCATATTTGCTATTGCCTTCTTTTTCATCATCGGCCTGTCGGCCTTGATGATCTATATATTGATCCGCTTTCGCAGAAGTAAGAACCAGGAAGCCATGCAGTTTTCAGGCAGCAATAAGCTGGAAGTCATATGGACCGTTATTCCATTCATCCTGGTTTTGCTGATGTTCTACTACGGATGGGTAGGCTTTGCCCCCATGCGAAATGTGCCCGACGATGCCATGCGCATCACAACCATAGGCAGAATGTGGGAGTGGGAATTTGATTATGGCAACGGCAAATTGGCCAAAGAATTAGTCA
>DHVH01000332.1 GCA_002412555.1 Marinilabiliaceae bacterium UBA5213
AGGTTATGCGGTGGACAGACAGGCCTATTTTGTTCAGCTCCCTGCCCATCCAGGCCGAATTGGTATCAACCACCTGTCCAATCAGCAACTCGTCTCCAATAGTAATAATATCTACCTGCATGGTTTTATAAAATTAGATTAGAAACGGTCAAGCGCTTCGAGGCGTTTGAGCAGTGGTGGGTGCGAATAATTAAAAAATACGAACCAAGGATGTGGTGTGGGGTTACTCAAGGCTGATGCTGAAATGTTTTTGAGGGCCGACTGAAGCGCCGAGGCTTTAGCATGCTTTGCAGCAAAGGCATCTGCTTGATATTCATGATGGCGTGATAAGACGGTCATCCCGAGTCCCAACACCGCACTTATAGGGGCATAAAGCAATCCAAATCCCAACAAACCAATGTGAAAAGAGGGCTCACGCACTCCCAGCGCCTCAGCAATGGCCGGATGGTTTATAAACCATCCCAGTAAAAAAAGCATGAGTCCCGATTGCACAACTCCCAAAATGGTTCCTTTAATGGTGTGTTTTAGTCTGTAATGGCCAATTTCGTGTGCCAAAACAGCAACGATTTCATCGTTGGAAAGGTCGTTGATTAAAGTGTCAAACAATACAATGCGTTTGTTCTTTCCAAATCCACTAAAGAAGGCATTGGCCTTGGTACTGCGCTTGGATCCATCCATAACAAATACATTGCTCAGCGTAAATCCAGACTTTTGACTCATACTTTCAATGTCTCGTCTTAACTCTCCTTCATCCAATGGTTTAAGTTTATTAAAAAGTGGCAAGATCAGAGTAGTGTAAAACTTGCTGAAAAAGACCATGAAAAGAGTTACCAGTCCCCAGGCATACAGCCAAAAGTAAACGCCTGTCCAGTGGTAAAACCAGATAATCAAAGAGAGTATTACGCCGCCAATAAGGGCTCCAAGTAAGAGAGATTTGATTAAGTCTGTAATAAATGTACCCGCTGTCGTTTTATTAAAACCAAATTTTTCTTCAATTACAAAGGTGTCGTATATCGATAGCGGTAAAGATAGTGCTGTTGATGCCAGACCAATTATCCCAAAAAAAAGCAATGATTGCACAATGGTATGATCTGTAATGGAACGGGCCAGATGGTCTACCCAGGCAAAGCCATGCAGCCCCAACACCATTAAAATAAGCAATGTGGAAAGAGCAGAAGCTATTAACCCAAAGCGGTAATTGGCCCGACGGTACTTCTTTTGTTTCTGAAATTGTTCATCGGGATACACATCAGTCAATCGTTCGGGAACGAAAGTGCTCCAGCTTTTACGATTGAGTTCTCCCAGAAAAAAATCCCAGACTGCCTCCGCAACAATTAGAAAGATAATAATATAAAAAACAGTGGTGTACATTGTCATTCCCTTTTAACCAACACAGAGCCAACGTTGGATTCAAATGGACCCAGGAGGCTCTGTGATGACAAATTGTCTTAATTATTACTTGCGTTTATTACCCGGTATCGATACATCTACTTCCGGACGTGTTAACGACCTGTATATTAGATATATGGCCCCTATTACAAAAGGAATGCTCAGTATTTGTCCCATATTCAAAGCCATAGTAGCTTCAAATGCTTCCTGATCTTCCTTAAGAAATTCTATAAAGAATCGGGTGGCAAAAATGCCTATTAAAAAGACGCCAAAGATGAGGCCGGGACGACGGGCAGCGTTCTTTTTCCAATACATATACATCAATACGACAAAGGTTACCAGATAGCTCAGTGCTTCATACAATTGCGCCGGATGACGTGGCAGTTCTGGATTGTCAATGCCATGGGCGTTTAAAAAGATAAAACCCCAGGGCAAATCTGTTGGACTACCAACTATTTCTGAATTCATCAGGTTACCCATGCGAATGAAAACAGCCGCCAGGGCTACCGGAATTACCAGTTTATCCATGGTCCACAGCATGGATCGTTTGGTCACCTTTTTAGAGTAGAGCCAAATAGCGATTAAAATACCAATGGCACCACCGTGACTTGCCAGTCCTCCCTGCCAGACTTTTAATATATCTGCCGGATTCTGGGAATAGTACTCCCAGCCGTAAAACAAGACATGTCCGAGACGAGCGCCGACTATCGTGGCAATCATAACATACACAAACAACTTGTCTAACCACTCTTCTGATGCATTTTCGCGCCGGAACATCTTGTCCACTATATAGTAGCCCAACAAGAATGCCATAGCGAAAAACAGTCCGTAATAGCGCACCGAAAGCGGCCCTAAAGAAAAAATTTCAGGGTCGGGTGCCCAGGTGATGTAATTGAATAGTACCATATCTTTTTATTTTTGGGTTCTATTATTTTCCGTGACACTGTTTGTATTTTTTACCGCTGCCGCAGGGACAAGCATCGTTGCGCCCAACTTTCTTCTCGGTCCGGATGGGCTGGGTGACCTGAGGTTTCGGTGGCTGTCCGTCGGCAGACTGTCGCCCCATGCCCGGCATGCCTGCACCAGGATCGTCCTTTTGGGTACGCAGACTATTCAAATCTGTTCTGCGGCGTTCTTCTGCCTTGCGTACCTGACTGGCATCCCTTATGGGAATATGGGCCTTAGCCAAAGAAGCCACCACCGATTTATTGTTCTTGTCGATCATGCCTTTGAACAGGTTAAACGACTCAAATTTATAAATCAACAAGGGGTCTTTCTGCTCGTACGAAGCGTTTTGAACGGCCTGTTTTAAATCATCCAGTTCTCGTAAGTGCTCTTTCCAGGCTTCATCAATGGTGATGAGCATCATGGCCTTTTCAAAGGATTTGGCCAGCTCCTTGCCCTCTGTATCGTAAGCTTTTCTAAGATTGGTGGTAATTTGAAAAACCCTGTGCCCATCAGAGATGGGTACCACAATGTTCTCGTACACCTCAGCCTTGGTTTCAAATACATTTTTGATGACCGGTAAGGCCTGACGCGACATCATCTCAATTTTCCGCTGATAGCTCTTCCATGCCTGTTGATGTAATTGCTCCGTCATCTCCTCAGGTTTTCCTTTCATAAATTCATCTTGAGAATAGGGACAATCGATGGAAAATATGCGAATCAATTCCATTTTGAAGGTTTCGTAATCGCCCTCTTGATGATTATCGATGACCAGTCCTTCGATGGTATCAAACATCATGTTGGAAATTTCAACCTGCATACGTTCCCCATACAAAGCGCGCCGGCGCTTGGTGTATATCACCTCACGCTGAGAGTTCATCACATCATCGTATTCCAGCAGACGCTTCCTGATACCAAAATTGTTC
>DHVH01000196.1 GCA_002412555.1 Marinilabiliaceae bacterium UBA5213
GATCCTTGTTAACGCGTCCTCTGTGATTTCAAGCCCATTGTGCTTTTTTACACTGGTTAGGTACCTCTCAATGGTTCCGTGGGCGCATCCGTACATTTTGGAGAGTTCCAGTATGGTTTTGCCTTGTTGGCGCAGTTCGTTTATTTCTTCGATTTGCTCGTCTGTTAATATTCTTTGTCTCATGTGTCACCTCACAAATTTTCTATCGTTCGATGTATTTCTTCCTCCGACATTTCGCAGCCGGATTGCTTAAGTTGATATTCCAAATCATTCAGTTCTTCTCTTAATTTCACGAGTTCAGGCTCCCATTTCCATTTAGCTTCATCTGTGCTGTCTGCATAGTCGCAGCCTTTCTTGAAGCGGGTTAACTTGTCAATAAACTGTTCTTTTAGTGTCAGAATGGGCACGGAGCATCACCCTCCCACGCATCACCACGCTCTAACGCTTTCGGCATCCTCAACCCTATCCTGCGCAGCTTATTGCCTAACACTTCTCGCTCACTGTCCGTCATGCGCTTAGGGTTTTTATTGCTGTGTACAATCTCTGCAATGGCTCGTTCGTCCAGAATTGAGGTTATAGGGTGGCACACAGCATTGCATTTATAATCTTTGTTGTTGTTGCCGTTGTACGCTTGGGCTTGTCCTATGTGACAAAATGGGCAATAGTAGACAATCTGGTACGGCATCGGATCCTCGCCGTTCTTTATGTATTCAGTAATTAGCAGATAGCCTTTGTTGTTGCATACATAGCAGTGAGCTTCATTGTGTACCTCTGCCACTGTTGAACGGTTCTCTCTGCAAGCTTTGATTAATGCGGATATTGGAGGGGTATTCTTGCCATCTGTGTTCTCTATCAGGTTATCAATGGCGTTATTCATCTGCTCAAAGCCGTATTTCATCAGTGACCGTTTGTATTCAGTGATTACACCTTTTTCGGAGAATTTGTTATATGTGAATGCTCCTGATAGCCTGATAATGATTTGGTCGAATTCGCTAATGGTCAATGTTGCCGCCTCCTTCCTCATGTGCTCTGCGTAATGCTTCTTGCAGTTCTGCGTCTTTGCGCTCGGCTAAAGTTTGCTGCTTTGGTTGCTGAAATTGTTTCTGATATTCCTCCGATAACGGGAACACACTTTGCCACCCTTTTAAGATGCTTTGATTAATGATTGATATTTTTGTTTCTTCATCAGGTGCTAGCTTGTTTAATTTTTCAAGGAGTAATTCAACCGCTCGGTCTGTCATTGGTTTTCTTATTTTTTTACGGAATTCAATAAAATCATCAACCGCGGTATCTAACGCGCTCTTTTCTTTACTATTCTTTTCTTTTCTTTTCTTTTCTTTTCTTTGTGTACCACCGTCAACATTAATGAGGTTTATGTTCGCAGAAATAAGAATTTCGTCAACATTAAATACCCAATACTGCTTTATGACAGATATTTCCATTCTGCGTTTAGCAACTTCCCAGTATCTTTTTTGTATTCCGTTTGATGTGAGGACTTTATATTCGTCAAATATTTTTAAGTCGAACATGCCCCATTTCACTGAATCACAGACGATTTCATTAACTTTATTTATGTCAACATTTACTCGTTTTGCGTGTAATAAACTTTCTTTTTCTCCCCACGTATAAAAATATCCCTCGCTATATATTTTCATCAAAAGTTTAATTAACACACCAAACCCAGTAATACCATGCTTTGCTTCGAGAAGCTGTACTTTATCGTCAGTTAAATCCATGTCGGTATCAAGCGGGAAGTAGTCTAAGCCTTCCTTTTGTGGTCTTGCCAATCTATCACCCCCTAAGAGGGGCTATTCGCCCCTAGTTGATTTAATCGTCCCACGGAAATTTCTGATCGTCACTTGGAGGCGCAGAATAATTTGTGCTGTTTCCTGCTAACTTCTTAATCTCAGGTACTTCCACACCTTTTCTGATTTGTTCCACGCTTCTGATAAATCTACACTTGGTGGATAATTTAATTTTCCCATCATTGCCCTGGTATTCTTCTTGTCCAAACACGCCGCCAAACAGTTTACCTTTCAATGTAGATTCATCCCAGTTCCATTTGTAGCCACTGTTTGAGTTCTCAATAGCTGTTATCATCCCTTTGAAGAATGGTAGGCTATTGCCGTCTGTAAGCTGTCTATATACCCCTTGCCACTTTGCATCAGCGTTGCCTTCTTTCTTTCTGTCAAACAACCGCTTATAGAAGTCTTTTTGTTCTCCTTCATAAATGTCGAAGAGAATAATAAGCACATCTTTGTTTGTCTTTTTCGTCTGCTCGATTTTAGCTTGCTTAATGATGCAAACATGCCCGCCTAAAGAAATTGATTCAAATTCTTCGCCTGTGAATGCCGTTGCTTCATCGTACCCTGTTGGTCTATTCATATCTCGTATTCCTCCAATTTTTTAATTACTATCGCCATGTCATTTTCTATCTCGAACTCACTGAAGCAGCCCATTGGCGACTTAGCTGTACTGTTCCTCGCTTGTGTCTCAAAAACATGCTTACCATCTACACATTTACACACCAGAACCGTTGTAAACTTGCTTTCAAGGCATATCTTGTCCAGCTTCTTACCAGAGGTCTTTATCCTGGTAAACGAGTATCCATTTTCGTCACGTTCCGTCTGTGTATGTGCCATAAATACAACCGTCAAATCATCCCTCAGCAAATGCGCATCAGCCACTAATTGCCATACGCTTTGTGCCATGTCCTGCCACTTATCAAACCCCTTTTCAGCCATACGCTTCATTTCATCATCAACCATGATGGTATTCAGTGTGTCTATAACCACCGTTTTGATATGTAGGGCCTGTGTATTGATGCCATGCAGGATAACAGTTATCTTCTGTGTATCACTCGTCTGTATGTAGTTTTTGGCCTCCTTGTTGTACTGCGATTTCCAACCCTTCCAACTCAACCCTTTACGGTCTGCATCTATGATGTAAGTTGACATTGAGTCGAGGTTGCGAAGAGAGGTTG